>JAICEG010000210.1 GCA_025924295.1 Vicinamibacteria bacterium | reverse complement strand
GTCGTCCGCCGTCGGCCCGTACACTGACGGCACCTTCGACCCGAGCAGGCGCAGGTACACCGTCATCTGTCCACGGTGATGCGCCGAGTGCAGGAACGTATCGCGAATCACCTGGTGACGAGGCTGCTCGAACGCGAGCTGACCACCCGCGAGCAGACGCCAGGAGGTCTCGAGGTGCGCATCGCTGGTTTTCTGCAACGCCTCGCGCGCCTGGGCAACGGCCTTGTCGAGCGCCGCCACGAGCTCCGCGCTCGTGTTGAGTGGAGCTGGTTTGTATTGCGGTCCGTCTTTCGGCGCGACGTCCAGCTCGTTCAACGTAATCGCCATGCCGACCCACGATGGAATGTTCGCCACGAGATCCGACAAGTAGCCAAACTCCATCGACCTCTCGTGCGGTTTCCAATTGCGCTTACCCGTTGGCACCTGCTCGAGTACGCGCCGCGACTTCGCTGACTCGCTCTCGAGCTCCGCCAGAAACCATTCAGTCATCGTCATGCGATTCCCTCCTGCGCTCATCCCACATCGGCTCAGCTCTTTCGCACGGCAACCGTCGAGTGCTCCAGCGCCAACTCGGCTTCGAGGCACTCCCGATCGCGTGAGACGGTCGCCACGGCTCGCTTTGCGCCGCCCCGGATGAAGCTGACGGTTGCGTCACGACGATCCAGCGAACCATCGATCTTCACACTGTCCCAGCGTTCAGCGTGACCGACGTACCTGATCGTCACGTCGTAGTGCTGGCTCCAGAAGAACGGCACCGCATCGAAGGGCTCACGCAGGCCAAGCATATTGCGCGCGGCGACCTGCCCCTGACGCTCGGCCACGACCCAGTGTTCGACGCGAATCCGCTCGCCCGTGTGCGGATCGGGCCAGCGTGCGACGTCGCCGGCCGCGAAGATGCCGGGGACATTGGTTTCGAGAAATTCGCTGACGGCAATGCCACGGTCGACGGCGATGCCGGCCTTCTCCGCCACCGTCGTCGACGGCTTCACCCCCACGCCCATGACCACGAAATCCGCGTCGAGCGTCGACCCGCCACTGAGCGAGACTTTACGTCCGGCTAATGATGTCACCCTCTCACCCATGTGAAAGGTGACGCCGTGCGCTTCGTGAACGGACTGGATGAAACGACCGACCTCGGTCCCCATCACATGCTCGAGCGGCACATGGCCTCTGGCCACCACGTCCACCGCGACGCCGCGGGTTCGAAGAGACGCTGCAACCTCGAGCCCGATGAAGCTTCCGCCGACCACGACGGCATGTTTCGCGCTGCGCGCGAGGTCGACAATGGCACGGCTGTCGGCAAACGATCGGAGATAGTGCACCTTCGCGGTCTCGTGACCGGGAATGGGCAGCCGCACCGGATCGGCACCGGTGGCAATCAGGAGGCTGCCGAACTCGCGCCGGGCTCCGTTCGCGAGAGTCACGGTCCGCTCGGCCGGTTCGATCGCGGACACGGGAGATCCGAGCAGCAACTCGATCCGTTTCTCGCCGTAGAGATCCTGCGGCCACAGCGGAATCCAGTCGTCCTTCGCCTCACCTGCCAGGAAGTCCTTCGACAAGTTGGGGCGATCGACGGGCGGATCCTGATCGGCGCTGATCATTGTGATCGGACCGTCATAGCCTTCGCGACGCAACATGTCCGCCGCTGCCAGGCCAGCGGCCCCGCCACCGAGAATCACGATCGATGAAGGGCGCTGACGCGATCCTGCAGATCGAGGTCGCGCAGACGAGGACGGCGTCGGCAGCTTGTCCCGCACGAAGACCTGATCGCTGCTCCGTTCCACGCGCCAGCACGCGATGGGATCGAGGGCAGGCGCACGCAACGCCTCGCCGGTTTCGAGGCTGAAACAGGCGTGGTGCCATGGGCATCGAACGGTGTCGCCCACGACGATGCCCTCGGCAAGAGGACCGTGGTAGTGGGTGCAATGCGCACCGACCGCGAAGAATCGATCGCCGGTGCCCCCGTCTGCGATCTCGTTGGCCCTGACACCACGTGTCAGATCCGTAGAAGAGTTGGTAGCCGAGTCAGCCATGGTCTACCTCCTCCTCGGACCCGTTTCACACCGGGTGCCAAGTGCGCGTCATGCCTTCGTCTCTGCCTCGCGTTTGCGGAAGGCGGCCTCTCCAGCAGTGGTCACCTCAACCCACTTCGCGTTGGGTGAGGCCTCGGCGGCGTAGTTGTCGTGCCAGTTCCACCATTTGTACGGATCTGTTTGTGGGTATCCTTCCGGCGAGTCTTCCCATTTTTCCTGCCGTCCGAGCGCCGTGATGTCGAGGTAATTCCACGTGCTCCCCATCTGCTCGTCGCCCCGGTTGTTGAGGAAATACGTACGGAAGACCTCGTCGCCGTCGTGAATGAAGGCGTTCGTGCCGTGCCACTCGTCCACACCGAAGTCTGTGTCGAAGCTGTCCGTGATGGTGTACCACGGTATCTTCCAGTCCATTCGTGCCTTCAGGCGGGTGATGTCCTTCTGCGGCGCGCGCGAAGCGAACACGAGCGTGGTGTCGCGTGCGTTCAGATGGGCGACATGACCGACCTGGTCGGCAACAAACGAGCAGCCACGGCACGCATGCTCGGGCCAGCCGTATACACCGGGCTCGAAAAAAGCACGGTAGACGATCAGCTGGCGGCGGCCCTCGAACAGGCCGAGGAGGCTCGCCCTGCCCTTCGGTCCTTCGAATTCGTACGACTTCTGGACAGCCAGCCACGGCATTCGCCGCCGCTCAGCAGCCAGCGCATCGCGCGCATGGGTCAGCTCCTTCTCCTTCACAAGGAGCCGCTGGCGTGCATCCTCCCACTGCTGCGCTGACACGACCGGGGGTGTCTTCATGTTGTTATCCATTGCTTTCTCCTCGTCCACGCCGTTTGGACGTATAGACGCCCGGCGCGTGGCGAAATCATCGGTCTGGCACGGTCCGCCCGAAACCGGACACCACGCCATCGGTTCCTGCGGTTCGTTCACCGAGGCTAGCCTCGGAAACGGCAGCCACGGGAGTGACATGTGTGACGGGATTCCCCATCCGAGGCACCGCCGCGCTCTGGGCGCGAACAACTCCGCGCGATGGCACCTGTCGTACCTCGGCTGACGTAGACTTCGGTTGATGCGCTTGAAGCCGAACATCTGTGCGGCAGCGGTTGTTGCGATGGCGGGCAGCGTCTCCGCCGGAATGATGCCGGCGCAGGCGCCCCCGTCGGCACGCCGCGTCATGCTCGACGAGGCGCATCACAACCTCATGGCGACGGCATCGGGCGGATATCAGCCGCTGGTTCGCCTCCTGGCCGATGCGGGATTCGATGTCTCGCCGAACACGCTCCCGTTCAGCCGCGACAGGCTGGCCGCGACGGACATCGTGATTGTCGCAAATCCGAACGGTGCAGACGCGCGGGCGCCGGTGGAGGCCCGTGCCACACCGGCGTTTACGGATGCCGAGATCGACGTCGTCGAAGAGTGGGTCCGGGGTGGAGGGGGATTGCTCCTGGCAACCGATCACTATCCCACTGGTGTCGCTGCCGGACGACTCGCAGAACGGTTCGGCGTGAAACTGTCCGGTGGATGGACCGACGATCCCGCGCACCGGTGGGCGTTACGCGGGTACGGCCACATCTTCGGCTATCTCGTGTTCTCCCTCGAGAACGGTCTTCTTGCCGACCATCCGATCACACGCGGCTACGACGAATGGGAGATGATCGAAGGGGTCTCGACGGTCACCGGAGGATCGATGGAAGGACCGGCCGGCAGCGTCTCGCTGTTGCGCCTGAGCCCTACTGCCGTGGACTGGATCCCATCCACGGCACCTCGCGCGCCCTCGAACACGACTCCGCAAGCGCAGCCAGCAGACTTCAACCCGTGCCCGTCGTGCGAACCGGTCTCCGCGGCCGGCCGAAGTCAGGGGATCGCGTTCAGCCTGGGCCGCGGCCGCGTCGTCATCATTGGGGAAATGGGGGCGTTGATTGATTACTCGGTGCCCGGAATGCAGAACCGTCAGTTCGCACTGAACACCGTGCGATGGCTCGCTCGCGAACTGTGATGCGGACGGTTGAGGAGCCCAGAGCCGCCCAGCTCGAGTAGAACGCTCGTCACGGCTCTTGCATCCGAAGACGGCGATGTCCATCGCTGACCTTTGGTACAAGAACGCGATCATCTATTGCCTCGATGTCGAGAAGTATCAGGACGCCAATGGCGACGGCATCGGCGATTTCGACGGGTTGATGCGCCGCCTCGACTACCTGCAGGGGCTCGGCGTCACGTGCGTGTGGCTCCAACCGTTCTACCCGTCCCCCAACCGTGACAACGGTTACGACGTCGTCGACTTCTACGGCGTACACAGCAAGCACGGCTCGCTTGGCGATTTCGTGGCCTTCATGCGCCACGCCGACGCGCTGGGCATTCGCGTCATCATCGACCTGGTCGTCAATCACACGTCGATCGACTGCCCGTGGTTTCAGCAGGCCCGTGTGGATGCCAACGGGTTCTTCCACGACTGGTATGTCTGGTCCGATATCCGTCCCAAGAACCACAAAGAGGGCATCGTCTTTCCGGGACAGCAGACGACGACATGGACGAAGGACAAACGCTCGGGGAAGTTCTACTTTCACCGGTTCTACGCGCACCAGGCCGATCTCAACACCTGGCATCCCTACGTGCGCGCGGAAATCCACAAGATCATGGGCTTCTGGCTCCAACTCGGCGTGTCCGGGTTTCGGATGGATGCGGTGCCATTCCTGATTGAAAAAAAGGGGGCTGGAGTCGAGCACCAGGTGGATTTCAACCTGCTGAAAGAGATGCGCGATTTCCTGCAGTGGCGATCGGGCGACGCCATCATGCTGGCCGAAGCGAACATTCCACCCGAGGAAAGCCTCGACTACTTCGGTCCCGAAGGCGATCGACTCCAGATGATGCTGAATTTCCCGGTGAATCAGCGGCTGTTCTATGCCCTCGCGACGGGCGATCTCGGCCCATTGATTCAGGCGCTTGAAGACACGCGCCGCCGCCCCACGAACGCACAGTGGGTTCAGTTTCTTCGCAGTCACGACGAGCTCGATCTCGGACGGCTCACGGACGAGCAGCGTCAGAAGGTATTCGACGCTTTCGGACCGGAGAAACGCATGCAGCTATACGACCGAGGAATCAGGCGTCGTCTGGCGCCGATGCTCGGCAACGACCGCAAGCGGCTCGAGCTCGCCTTCAGTCTGCTGTTCTCGCTGCCGGGCACGCCGATGATGCAATACGGCGATGAAATCGGGATCGGTGACGACCTGAGGCTTCCCGAACGCGAATGCGCCCGCACGCCAATGCAGTGGACCGCCGATCGGCACGGCGGGTTCTCGCGCGCCAGCCGCGTGGTCCGGCCGGTGATCCACGACAAGGTCTACGGCTACCAGCGCGTGAACGTTTCCGAACAGCGTCGCGATCCTCAGTCGCTCCTGAACTGGACGGAGCGGATCATCCGGGCGCGCAAGGAATGCCCGGAAATCAGCTGGGGCAATTTCGTCGTGCTGCGCACGAACGTGCCGGAAGTGCTCGCGATGCGCTACGACTGGCGTAACACCTCGCTCGTGACCCTGCACAACTTCAGCAGCACGAAGCAGACGGTCAAGGTCCGGATCGACTGCCCGCACGACGAGTTGCTGGTCGAGGTCTTCGATCGCCATCACAGCAAAACGCACAACGATGGCACGCATCGCATTCCGCTGGACGGCTACGCCTGGCGCTGGTTCAGGGTGGGCGGCCCCGATAACGCACCCGGTCGATCCGATTTGGATTTGACGAACCCCAGGCGCTGACTGTGACATTATCGCGCCGCGTTCCCTGTCACATGGCGCCGGTGCCAGAGGCGACGGGGACATCGCTCAACATCCATGGATCTCGATCTCAGTGTCGCGCGCATAGAAGAGGCCGCTCGCACGATCGATCCGGTCTTCCTGAACACGCCCCAGTACGCCGACGCGCAGCTCAATGCCGCACTCGGGCGTCACGTCGTCGTGAAGGTCGAGACCGCCAACCCGCTGCGGAGCTTCAAGGGGCGCGGCGCTGATTTCTTCATGGGGCAAGTCGATCCGCGATCGACGGTGGTGTGTTCATCGACTGGCAACTTCGGACAGGCGATCGCGTATGCCGGCCAGCGCCGTGGCATTGCCGTGGACGTGTTCGTCCCGGAGAATGTGAATCCGGTCAAGCTCGCCCGCATGCGAGCCTTCGGCGCACGCGTCACGCTGGCAGGTGCCGATTCGGCCGCCAGCGAGGCCGCCGCCCGCGATTACATCGCCGGAAGAGAGGGCTGCGTGTATGTCGAAGACGGGAAGGAGACCGCGATCGCTGAGGGAGCGGGCACCATCGGCGTCGAATTGATCGACGCTGGCCCATTCGATGCAGTGCTGGTGCCGGTCGGCGACGGCGCGCTGATCACTGGCATCGCGCGCTGGATGAAAGATCGCGCGCCCGCGACCCGCATCATCGGGGTGTGCGCCAGCGGAGCGCCCTCCATGGCACTGAGCTGGCGGGCCGGAAAGCCTGTCACCACCGAGCGTTCGGACACGATCGCCGAAGGCATCGAGGTGCGCGTGCCGGTGGCGGAATCTGTGGACCGTCTCGTGGCGCTGGTGGACGACATGGTCCTCGTCGACGACAGTGACCTGCTCGAAGCGATGCAGCTCTCGGTCCAGACGCTTGGACTCCTGTTGGAACCGTCGGGAGCCGCCGGCCTTGCCGCTATTCGGGTTCACGAACACGCCGGCGATCGGTTGGCGACGGTTTTGACGGGCAGCAACCTCCGGCCTGAGCACCTTGCCGGGCTGACTCGCTAGGCAGCCGTTGTGATATCCGTAACCGTGGCAGCCTGGTCCGTGCACCAGGAGCAGGCGAAGTGGCAAACGATGTGAAGATGCCGAAAACGCGCGGGTTCCTCAGCCCACGCCGGGTGACGTCGTTTTCGTTCTGGATCACCGCGATCTGCCTCTTCATCGCGGTTGGTGCGTCCATCCTCGCGATCTGGGAATTCACCGGGACTGACGCCCTCTGGCGCACCGTTGCGACGTGCGTGGTCGTCGGTGTCGGAACCCTCACGTTCTCCTGGATTAACAGCCTCTTCGGTATGCGCGACGAGTGATGGGTGCTCGCGTACGGTGTCCGGACTGACGCGGCAACACACTCAACGGCCGAGCGGTGGTGTGCTCGCAGGAGGCCGGCGCGAGCGCGCCAACTGCTCGAACGCGAAGGCGAGCGCGATGAGCCTCGGCTCGCTGTAGTCCGGCCCCAGGATCTCGATGCCAATCGGCACACCCAGCGGCGCGGACGGCGTCGGCGCTGAAAAGCCGCCGGGAAACGCGAGGGCGGGAAATCCCGTGCTGTTCGACAGTACGCCGTTGCGCTCCACCTGCTCGTCGCCGATCGGAACGACCAGGCGACGCTGGTGGGGGTAGAGGATGGCGTCGAGCTTGTTCGCAGCGATCGCGGTCATGACTGCCTGACGAAGATCGTCTCTTCGCAGCAGCCGATTCTTGTACTCAGGGTCGTTGAGACCATCCCTGACACGCGCGTCGGCTTCGAGACCTGCTTTCAGCGAGTTGTGATATCCGCCGCGCGCAATGAACTCGTCGAACGTCTTGACAGGTGCGCGTGGCCCGAGTGATGCCAGGTACCCGTTGAAGGCAATCTTCCCCTCATACTCCGCCACCTGAATGTTCCGTGTCAGGCGATCGAGGCCGGGGATGGTGATGCGAACGATCGCCGCGCCGGCCGCGGACATCTTCCGCAGGGCCTCCTCTGTGACGGCGTTCACATCCTGATGCACGGACTCGCGGCCGAAGTACTCGGTCAGCACGCCGATCCGGGCACCCTTCAGGGCGTCCCGATTGAGAAACGCCGTGTAGGTCGCCGGGATCATGGACACGCCGAACGCGGTGACTGGATCGTCGGGGTCATACCCTGCCATCACGTCGAGCATGCGGGCCGCGTCTTCGACAGTACGGGCGATCGGTCCGGCCTCATCCTGCGTGGTGCTCACCGGAATGATGCCCGTCCGGCTGACGAGCCCGCGCGTGGGACGCAATCCCACGAGACTCTGTGCCGATGCCGGAGACCGCACCGACTGACCGGTATCCGAGCCCGTCCCCGCCACGCCAAAGCTGGCCGCGATCGCCGCGCCCGTACCACCGCTCGACCCGCCGGGCGTGCGAGACAGGTCGTACGGGTTCTTCGTCTGGCCGCCCAGTGAACTCACTGTGTTCCCGCCGCGCGCCAACTCCGTCAGGTTGGCCTTCGCGAGCACGATCGCTCCCGCCTCGCGCAGCTTCCGCACGACGAATGCGTCTTTGAGCGGAATGGATGATGCGAACGTCACCGATCCGCCGGTCGTCGGCATGTCGGCCGTGTCGTAGTTGTCCTTGAGGATGACGGGAATGCAGTGCAACGGCCGCAAGGGGCCGGGACTCGAAGCCTGAACCCGATCGAGTTCCGCCGCCGTCTCGAGAGCAGCCGGATTGATCGAGATGAGGGCGTTCAGTGCGGGGCCGCGATCGTCGTAGGCCTCGATCCGGCGGAGATGTGCCTGTACGAGCTGGACACAGGTGACATCCTTCGAGGCGAACGCTCCAAGAATGCCGGAGATCGTGGCTTCCTCTGCAACGAAGCTCCCACCGGCCGCTGGTGGTTGGGTTGGCAGTTGCCCGGACACCGTCGCCGACGCAACGAGTCCAATCGCCCCCATCAGCGCGACGACCCTCGTGAACATAGAGCTT
>JAICEG010000209.1 GCA_025924295.1 Vicinamibacteria bacterium | reverse complement strand
CCGTTCTGCACCATCCAGAGCACCGCGACCTGCGTTTCGACCGGCATCGGGTTGTACTGCGGTTGGTTGAAGAGCTCGATGATTCGCTTGCCGCGGTCGATCTTCGCCTGCGTCGCGGCGTCGAGATCCGAGCCGAACTGCGCGAATGCAGCCAACTCGCGGAACTGCGCCAGTTCACCCTTCAGCCGCCCCGCGACCTGCTTCATTCCCTTGACCTGTGCCGCCGACCCGACGCGCGAGACCGAAATGCCTACGGAGATGGCCGGCCGGATGCCCTGATAGAACAGATCGGTTTCGAGAAAAATCTGGCCGTCGGTGATCGAGATGACGTTGGTCGGAATGTACGCGGAGACGTCGCCGGCCTGCGTTTCAATGATCGGAAGTGCCGTCACCGATCCGTTGCCGAACTTCTCGCCGACCCTGGCCGCTCGTTCGAGCAGGCGGCTGTGCAGGTAGAACACATCGCCCGGGTACGCCTCGCGGCCGGACGGCCGCTTGAGCACCAGCGAGACCTGCCGATAGGCGACCGCATGCTTCGACAGATCGTCGTAGACGATGAGCGCGTCCATGCCGTTGTCCATGAACCATTCGCTCATGGCAGCGCCGGCAAACGGCGCGAGGTATTGACTGGTCGCCGAATCGGCGGCGGGGGAGGCGACGATGATCGTGTACGGCATGGCGCCGGCCTCCTCGAGGACGGCGATGAGACGGGCAATCGTCGACTGTTTCTGTCCGATCGCGACGTAGATGCAGTAGAGCGGGCGGTAGTCCTTGTCGCCTCGTGCCTCCGCATCGCGATTCAGGCGTGCCTGGCTGATGATCGTGTCGATGCAGATCGTGGTCTTGCCGGTCGAGCGGTCGCCGATGATCAACTCGCGCTGGCCGCGCCCGATCGGGATCATCGCGTCGATCGCCATGATGCCGGTCTGCACCGGCTGGCTCACCGGCTTGCGGCGCATGATGCCGGGTGCGATTTTCTCCACGGGGTAGGCCACATCGCTCGCGATCGGTCCCTTGCCATCGATCGGTTCGCCGAGCGTGTTGACGATGCGGCCGAGCAGTCCCTTGCCGACCGGCACCTGCAGCAGCTTGCCGGTGGCCCTGACCTCGTCACCTTCTTCGAGGCTGGTGTAGTCGCCGAGGATGATGACACCGACTTCGGTCTCCTCCAGGCTGAGCGCCAGGCCGGTGATGCCGCGACCGAGGTCGAGCATCTCGTTCAGCATGACGTCGCCGAGCCCTTCGACCTTGGCCACGCCGTCGCCGATCTCGCGAATGACACCGATGTTCCGCTTGACCGCCGTGGCCTTTGCGCCGGCGATCTGCGCCTCGATGTCCTGAATCAGGTTGGCCATCTGTTACCCCTTCAAAATTGCTCTTCGAGATCCGCCAGGCGCGCCTTGATGCTTCCGTCGAACACGTCGCTGCCCACCGTGATCCGCACACCCCCAAGCAATGTGGCGTCGTCGGCGTAGGAGGTCACGAGGCCGCGGCCGTACAGGCGGGTCAGATCCGACTCGATACTGGTTCGCACGTTGCCAGGGAGCGGGGTCGGGCTCTCGATCTTCGCGCTGCGCGCCTCGCGCGCGATCCTGACCAGGCGATGGAATCGCGACAGCACCTTCAGGCTGCCCTGCCGCCCGGAATCGATCACGCTTTGCACGACCTGCCGCACCCGGTCCTCGTCGAGCGCCCCGTCCACCATGCACAGGCGGAAGAGGTGTTTGGCTTCGCGCAGCGTCTGCCGTCTGGTTTTCATCCCTGTCCCAGCTCTATGTCGTGGTGGCCAGTTGTCTGGCGGTTTCCTCGGCCAGCCGGCGTTCGTCCTCGGGCGTCAGCACTTTGCCGACTACGGCAGTCGTGGTCTGCACGACCAGGCGCCCGACCTCGCGTTTCAGTTCGGTCAGCATGCGTGCGTGCTCCGACTCCGAGGCCTCGCGCGCCTTCTGCAGGATCTGTTCGGCCGCGGCAATCGATCGCTGGGCTTCCTGCTCCTGGAGGCGCTTGGCGATCTCGCGCGCGTCGGCAATGAGCTTCGCCGACTGCGCCTGGGCCTCGGCCATCACGCCTTGACGCTGCGACTCGATGTTGGCCAGTGCAGCGTTGATTTTCTCGGTATTGGCCAGGCCCGCCGCAATCTGCTGGCGACGCGCTTCCAGCATGCGCAGCACTGGACGATAGGCGAGCCAGTAGAGCGCCGCGCAGACGATCGCGAAGCTCACGAACTGCGCCGTCAGGTGAGTCCAGTTCACGCCGAACGTACGGGCGATCGATTCGACCGGCCCCCCCTGGGCCTCCTGCTGCAGCATCAATGCAAGCACGTTCATGAATGCACCCTCGTCAGTTGTGGACGCACAGACGCCCGGCGATCGACCGTCGATCGCCCCGGCCTTTACTGCACGAGGAACAGGGCGTAGAACACGATCGCTTCTGCGAAGGCGATCGACAGAATCGATTGCACGAGAATCGGCGTGGCCGCGCCCGGATTCCGTCCAACCGCCTCGGAGGCTTTCATGCCGATGAGTCCCACGGCGAGCGCCGCGCCGAGAACCGCAAGTCCTACATGCAGGTTGCCGATCATGTCGTCTGTTCCTTCCTCGATAGTTCGCCGCGCTCCGAGGCGATCGAGCCTCGTGGTATCTCAGTGGTGCGCAGCGGAGCCTTCCTCGTGATGCTGATGCTGGCAAATCAGCAGCGTGAACACAGCGGTCAGCAACATGAACACCAGCGCCTGAACCAATCCGACGAGCAATTCCAGAAAGTAAAAGGGGATCTGGACCAACCACGCGATGTATGGCACCTGTGCCATCGTTTCGAGCATCGTTTCACCGGCGAAGACGTTGCCGTAGAGACGAAAGCTGAGGGAGACCGGGCGGAACAGGATCGAGATCAACTCGAGTAGTCCGGCGGCAAAGAACACGACGATCATCAGCACCTTGAGGGCGCCCGTCGTCGATCCCTTCGGGGCAAACATCTCTTTGAGAAAGCCCATCGGCCCGAGTGCGCGCAGGCCCCACACGATCCATAAGGCGAAGAACGTCAGCGCCATGGCGAGCGTGAGGTTGACGTCGGCGTTGGCGCCGCGGAACAGCGGCTCCTCGATCACGAAGCCCGCCGCGGTGTGGTGGCCCCATCCCATCGAGCCGACACCCGGAATCAGGCCGACCCAGTTGGCGGCCAGGATGAAGATGAAGACGGTCGCGAAGAACCAGAACGTCTGCCTGGCGAGATTCGCGCCGAGCAGGCCCTCGAGGAAGTTGTAGAGGCTTTCGACGAGCCACTCGAGAAAGTTCTGCGATCCCTCGGGGACCTCTTTCATGTGCCGCGTCGCGAACTGGGCGAACACGATGAGACCGATCGCCACGACCCAGGTCACGACCATCGAGTTGGTGATCGGGAAACCGAACGGCCGCGCGATCTCCACGGCGCTCTGCGACAACCGGTGGTGCTCCGGCGCCGCCTGTTCCTGTGCCCACGCGACGTCGGTCGGGCCGACGATGAGGAGCAGCGTCGACAGCAGCACGAGACGCGTCATGAGGGTTCGCATCGGGTCCTCTTCATCCGCCGAGCGCGATGGTCACGGCCACGAGCACGAGCCCGACGCCGACCATCAACAGGCCCGAGTGCCAGCCCGAACGCCCGGTATGGGTGCCGAGCGTCCAACCACACCCGAACAACATGACCACGGCAATCGCGTTGGATACCCGCATCGCCGCGTTGGCCTGCTGCACCACGAGGAACGGGAGCACGATCGGCAGCGTCGACAGGAACACCAGCAGGAAGACACCGAGGGCGCCCACGAAATCCCGCCGATTCAACGGCCGGCTGCTGGGAGGGCTCCACTGGCGGAGGCGTTGACGTAACTTTTCGACCTCGGGCGGTGTCAGCACCGCCGACACCGGGGAGGGCAGCGCAGTCAGGATCAGGCCGTGTGTCGCGGTCTGGTCGGGGCTTTCGCGGATGGCTCGCAGCAGCCTCAGTCCGCGCGCTCGTTGGACGAAGCTCGCCATCAGATAGAACGCTCCGTCGACAATGCCCCAGGCCACGTTGCAGCCGAGCGCTGCGACCAGGACTTCTCGTGTCTCGGCCTGACCGCTCTGCACGACGCTGATCGAGCTGGTGAACGTCAGGACCATGATGACGCCGAACAGAATCTCGGTGGTGCGCTCGAGCGGATCGAGAACGGCGACCGCGCTGTCCATGTGCTCAGGCCCGAAGCGCTGAGCACGTCTCGTGCCACTGCCGGCGCACGCGTTTGATCGCGGTGGGCGCCGAGCGCAACGCGTTCGCGAACGTGTTCGATGCGATGACGCCTCCGTCAATCCGGAGCGCCTCCACTCCGTTGGAGCACGCACCGTCGCGCCAGTCTGGGCGAGTTTCCGACGCGCACAAAACTCCAGCATCGGCGCCGTGGGCATCGTTTGCAGGATCCTGCAGCGCTGGCACACGATGTGCTCACCTCGGCGGCCATGAACACAACTGAGACGTCCCCGCGTTTCGATGTGATCAGCGCTCGGATCGGTCGACTGACAGGGCAGCTGGCTTCCTCAGCCATAGGCCTCGGGCCGGACATGATCGACGAGATCATCAGCGACGTCCTGCGGCAGGTCTGCGACGTGACGGAGGCCGACTACGCCGTGCTGGAGACGCTCTCCGAGGACGCAGCCGCTCCCGGCCCGCGGCGGGCATGGAGCAGGCATGGCACCTCAATCACGCTTGAACCAGTCGTCACCATTCCGGTGGCGGCGGCGGACGGGTGCAACTTCATCCTGGCGGCTGGACCGGCCGCCAGTCGCAGGCCGTGGCCGGAATCTGTTGTCGATGCTCTGCGTGCGCTCGCCCACGTCATGGTGCTGATCGTCCTGCGCGCACAGCAGGCGGAGGAACTCGAGCGAATCAAGACCGTGGGGCAGCGGGCGGGCATGTCATCGGCGCGGGTCTTCAATGATGCCTGGGACTCGGACGACTTCGCGAACATCATCGGCGACAGCCCGGCGCTGCGCTTCGCGCTCACCCGCGTCCAGGAAGTGGCGCCCACTGATGCATCGGTGATGCTCCTCGGGGAGACCGGCACGGGCAAGGAGCTCTTTGCGCGCGCCGTGCACAATCGCAGCACGCGGCGCGGCCAGCCGTTCGTGAGCGTGAATTGTGCGGCGCTCCCGTCGACGCTGATCGAGACCGAGCTCTTCGGCCATGTCCGTGGTGCGTTTACCGGTGCGGTGACGACGCGCCAGGGCCGTTTCGAGCTGGCCGATGGCGGAACGCTCTTTCTCGACGAGATTGGGGACCTGCCGGCCGACGTGCAGGCCAAACTCCTTCGCGTCCTGCAGGAAGGCCAATTCGAGAGAGTGGGCTCCTCTCAGCCGCGGAGGGTCGACGTCCGCATCGTCGCCGCCACTCATCACGATCTCGAATCGGCCATGCGGGAAGGCCGCTTCCGGGCGGACCTGTACTACCGGCTCAATGTGTTTCCCATCGTCCTGCCTCCGCTGCGTGATCGGCTCGAGGACCTGCCGCGACTGGTGTGGTACTTCGTCAATCGCCGGCAGCGGGCGCTGAACCGGAAGTTCACGAGCATCCCTGACTGTGTGTTTGCCGCCCTTCAGGCACGCTCGTGGCCAGGCAATATCCGCGAGCTTGCCAACGTGATCGAGCGGGCGATGATTCATTCCAGCGGCAACACGCTGGTACTCGACGAGATGCCGACGCCGCAGCCATCGGTCTCGCTCAGGGAGGCAGGTACGCTCGAAGAGATGGAGCGTCAGTACGTCGAAGATGCGTTGCGGCGGTGTCGCTGGCGCATCAACGGCCGCGGCAACGCGGCCGAAGTGCTGGGTCTGCACCCGAACACGTTGCGCAATCGAATGAAGAAGTTTGGAATCCAGAGACCGAAGGGGCCTGTGCCTTTCAATCCCGGGCGCCTCTCCGCGTGATGTGACGGGATCGCCGGCTTCAGCGAGAGCCACTCACCGCCCGCGGTGAGTGGCGCCGTCATTTCTGACGGAACTGCCGGCAAACTACGCGGTACAGCACTTGCTGTTCGGGAGCGAACGTGTGGTGCCGGATTCAACTCCGACGTGAGAGTGATCGTCTCGTAGTGCATCTGGCCGGACATTTGAGCGAGGCGCAGGTTCCCGAACTGCTCGCGGCATGTGCGGAGGCCAACGCACCGCTCATTGAGCTCGACGAGCTCGTGTCGGCCGATGCCGTAGGGCTCGATGCACTGGTTCGAATTGAGCAGCGCGGCGCGCAACTGGATGGGCTCCTCGAGTACCTGCGGTTCGAGCTCGACGCACTCAGTCGCAAACGCGTGTGACGCGGTCTCTCGCAGAAAGAAGGACGTGAGCATGGGAGCGGAGGCAAGACGAACAATGTTTGCCGCGATCGCTGCGGCAGCGGCACTCAGTGTGGCGTGCGAGGAGGCCGCGCCGGTCGCTCCTCCGCCACCTGAGGTGTACGTCACGAGCGTGATCCAGCGAGACGTGCCCGTGTACCTGGAGCTGGTCGGACAGGCCGAGGGCTTCCAGGACGTCGAAATTCGGGCGCGGGTCGAAGGGTTTCTCGAGACAGTGAACTTTCAGGAAGGCACCTTCGTGAAGCGGGGCGACCTCCTGTACACCATCGACCGAAAACCGCTCGAAGCGATTGTCGCGGAAGGGAAGGCGGACCAGGCGACGGCCGAAGCGCGGCTGGCGAAAGCGAACAACGACGTCAACCGCTACACCCCGCTCGTGGCCAAGCAGGCCGTGAGCAAGCAGGAGCTCGATAACGCGCTGGCCGAGCAGGACGCGTCGAAGTCGCAGGTGGAGGCGGCGAAGGCCGCGGTCGAGAAGGCGACGCTCGATCTCGGCTATACACGGGTCACATCACCCATTACCGGGCTGGTGGGAACGACCGAGGTGAACCCGGGGAATCTCGTCGGGCGCGGCGAGAGCACGCTCCTCACGACGATCTCGCAGATCGATCCGATCCTCTTCACCGTCGGCGTGACCGAAGCGGACTACCTCCGCGTGGCGCGGCAGGTCACGGCCGCAGGCAAGTCCTCCGGCGGATCGCGCGAGGGCATCGAGCTCACGCTGGCCGACGGTACCAAGTATCCGGAAACCGGCAAGATCAACACCGTCGACCGCGCCGTCGACCCGAGTACGGGCACGCTGGGAATGGAACTCGTCTTCCCCAATCCGCAGCAGATCCTGCGGCCGGGCCAGTACGGTCGCGTCCGCATCCTGCTCGACACCAGGCGAGGGGCGCTCCTCATACCGCAGCGGGCCGTGCAGGAGCTCCAGAGCATCTTCAGCGTGGCCGTCGTCGAGGGCGACAAGGTCGCGTTTCGGAACGTGAAGGTCGGTCAGAGAGTGGACTCGCTCTGGGTGATCGAAGACGGCCTCAAGGCTGGCGAGCAGGTCGTCGTCGAAGGACTCCAGCGCATTCAGGACGGCATGACCGTGTCCGCCAAGCCTGCCCCGGCAACGCCGGCCGGCAGCGCGGCACCCGCTGCCGTCGAGGCGAAGTAAAATCATGGCCCGCTTTTTCGTCAACCGTCCCATCGTCGCGATGGTGATCTCGATCATCACCGTCCTGCTCGGTCTCGTGGCGATGTCGGGATTGCCGATCTCGCAGTATCCGGAAGTCGTTCCACCCATGGTCCAGGTGACCACGACATTTGTCGGTGCCAGCGCCACCGACGTCGAGGCTTCGGTCGCCACGCCGCTCGAACAGCAGATCAACGGCGTGGAAAACATGATCTACATGAAGTCGACGAACGCCAACGATGGCACGTTGACGCTGAAGGTCTCGTTCGAGGTCGGGTCGAACCTCGACATGAACAACGTGCTCACGCAGAACCGCGTGTCGCAGGCGCAGCCGCAGATGCCGCAGTCGGTCAAGAACTACGGCGTGTCGGTGAAGAAGGCGCTGGCGTTTCCGCTGCTCGTCATCTCCGTCAAGTCGCCGAAGGGCACCTACGACAGCGCGTTTCTCTCGAACTACGCCACGATCAACATCAACGACTTCATCGCGCGCATCCAGGGCGTCGGCCAGATCAACCTGTTCGGTGGCAGCGACTACGCCATGCGCATCTGGCTGCGTCCGGATGTCATCGGGCGATTGGGGATCACGATCCCCGACATTGCCAACGCCATCTCGCAGCAGAACCAGTTGACGCCTGCTGGTCAGATCGGCGGCCCGCCCGCGGCGCAGGGCACTGAGTACACGTACACGGTGCGCACGCAGGGCCGTCTTCTGAGCGAAGAGGAGTTCGCCAACATCATCGTCCGGACCAATCCCGACGGGTCCGAGGTCCGCCTGAGAGACGTGGCTCGGCTCGAGCTCGGCACGATGCTCTACAACGCGGTCGGCCGTCACGACGGCCAGCCGTCCGCGGTCATCGCGGTCTTCCAGATTCCTGGCACCAACGCGCTCGACGTCGCCAATCGCGTGAAGGCGACGATGGCGGATCTGTCGACGCGATTCCCGCGCGACATGGAGTATCTGGTCTCGCTCGACACCACGCTGCCGGTCGTCGAAGGCATCACGGAAATCGAGCACACACTGTTCGAGGCCGTCGCGCTCGTCATCATCGTCGTGTTCGTGTTCCTCCAGAACTGGCGCGCCACGCTCATCCCCCTGATGACGGTCCCGGTCTCGCTCGTCGGCGCGTTCATCTTCTTCCCGATGCTCGGGTTCTCGATCAACGTGCTCTCGCTGCTCGGCCTCGTCCTTGCCATCGGCATCGTCGTGGACGATGCGATCGTCGTGGTCGAGGCGGTGATG
>JAICEG010000208.1 GCA_025924295.1 Vicinamibacteria bacterium | reverse complement strand
GATCGGCTTCCTCGGCGGCGCATCCGAGGACACGCTTCGTCTCGGCGCTGAACGGAATCTCGACGGAGGTCGAAACCTTCTCGCGAAAGACCGTTCGACCCTCGATTTCCTTGCGGATGTTTTCCAGGGACAGATGCGAGCGCGCAAAGATCCGGCTCGTCAGCCCCTTGCCCTCTCGGATCAGCCCAAGAAGGAGATGCTCGGTCTCGATCGAAACGCTGCCGAGCTGGCTGGCCTCATAGCGGGCAAAGAAGAGTACTCGTCGCGCCCGTTCCGTGTAACGTTCGAACATCCGGCCCGCCTTGGGGTTATGAGGCCGTTGACAATGACCTCGTTAACAACATTATAAGGCAAAGCTTGCGTCGCACCAACGGCTTCGCACGCCTAAGTCCTACACCTGCTAGGGTTTCGGCGTTCGCTTCGGTCAGATGCCTGTAGCTCGCGATCTGATCCTCATCACTTTGTTCGACGCCGTTCCCATGCTACAGGTCTCGCCCGAGCGCACATTTGTGCTTATCGGCGCATCTCGCCCCACTTGGTAGGTAGTGATCGAGGACTGCAGCGCGTTGCTGCACGACTCGCTCGACGTCCGCCTACCTCGTGCCCCATCACTACCAACGAACCGCTCCATTCCGACCGAACGTTCACACCTCGATCCTCACTACGGCTGCTCGCCGCGACGGGATTGCACGGTCGACCGCGGCGGCGCCGAATATACTTTGCGCATGCCAGAAACCGTCGGATTCATTGGGCTCGGACTCATGGGCCGGCCCATGGCCAAGAATGTTCTCAAGAAGGGGTATCCCCTCGTTGTCCACAGCCGCAGTCGAGGTCCTGTCGACGATCTCGTCGCCGCCGGAGCCGAGCGCGCCTCGTCACCAGCCGATGTCGCGCGCCGTGCCACGCGCATCATCACGATGGTGCCCGACTCGCCGGACGTCGAACAGGTGCTCGAAGGTCCCAACGGCGTCTTCAGCGCGCTGCAACCGGGCACGATCATCATCGACATGAGCAGCATCGCGCCGGGGCCGGCGCGGCGCCTCGCGGACAAGGCGAAGTCGCTCGGCGCGACGATGCTCGACGCACCAGTCAGCGGCGGCGACATCGGCGCCATCGCCGGTACGTTGTCGATCATGGTCGGCGGCGATCTCGCGGCGTTCAACACGGTCAAGCCGCTGCTCGATGCCATGGGCAACCCGGAGAAGGTCGTCCGCATTGGCGAGGCCGGTGCGGGCCAGCTGTGCAAACTGTGCAACCAGATGGTGATCGGTGGGACGCTGGCCGTGGTGGCCGAAGCACTGGCGCTCGCGCGCAGGGCGGGCGTCGATGCGTCGAAGGTGCGTGAGGCGCTGCTCGGCGGATTCGCGGCCAGCCGCGTGCTCGAAGTGCACGGCGAGCGCGCGCTCAAGGGCACCTACAAACCCGGATTCAAGACGCATCTCTACGCGAAGGACATGCGGAACGTCATCGCCACGCTGGCTGAAACCGAGACGGCCGCGCCGGTCACTGCCGTCGTGCAGCAACTGCTGCACGCCACGATGGCCGCAGGACGCGGTGAAGACGACAATTCGATCATGGCAAAGACCGTCTTCGAGTTGTCGAAGCTCGAATAGGCTGGCAGCGTAGGGCGGGTCCTGAATGCTGGACCCGCCGATCTTGAAGGAGAACGCGGATGCGACTCTCACTGAAACGTTGCGTGCCATCGTTCATCGCGTGCGCGTTGCTGCTGTCGACGAGCGCGCACGCGGAAGTCACCAAGGTCACCATCGCGAATCGTGCCGTCGTTGCCGGAGGCCAGGCGTTCGGCCAGGTCGGCCCGTACGAGAGGCTCACCGGCACGATCGAGTTCGCCCTCGATCCGAAGGACAAGCACAACACACCCATCGTCGATCTCGATCGCGCGTCGCCTGGCGCCGACGGGCGCGTCCGCTTCTCAGCGGATCTCTACGTCCTGCGGCCGGTCGAGGAAGCCAGAGGCAACGGTGTCCTGTTGTTCGAGATCGCCAATCGCGGCCGCAAGGGGTTGCTGGGACGATTCAACCGTGGCGCCGGCGGCAGTCAGGATCCAACCGCCGCTGCCGACTTCGGCGACGGCTTCCTGATGAAGGAGGGGTACACGCTGGTGTGGGTCGGCTGGCAGCACGATGTCCAGCGGCCTCTGGTCAGCATCGATGCTCCTGCCGCCAGCGTCCAGGGCCGCGTTCGCTACTCTTTCATCGTCGACCAGAAACAGGCAGAGGCCGCGCCTGGCGATCTTCCCGCGTATCCACCGGTCGACGTGAACGATCCCTCGGCGACGCTGACGGTTCGCGATCGCTTCTGGGGAACGCCGACGCGCGTGCCACGCGAAAAGTGGCGGTTCACCCTGCAGAACTCGCGCGTCCGGATGACGCTCGACGATGGCTTTGAACCGGGACGCCTCTACGAGGTCGACTACCCTGCAACCGGCGCGAAAGTCGCCGGAGCCGGAATGGCTGCGATTCGTGATGCCGCGTCTGCCTTCCGCTACCGGGTAGATATGCCGGTTCGCGGCCGGTCCGCGTACATCTTCGGTGCGTCGCAGAGCGGCCGCTTCCTGCGTCAGTTCCTGCACGACGGCTTCAACGTTGACGAACAGGATCGCCGCGCGTTCGATCTGGTGTGGCCGCACATCGCGGGCGCGGGACAAGGATCGTTCAACGAGCGGTTCGCGGCGCCGGGATACAACACGTTCTCGGCCACGCGCTTCCCCTTCGCCGACGCGGAGCAGGCCGGACCTGATGGCAAGCGCGATGGGATCCTTGCGCGCTATCGATCCGATCAAGCGCCGAAGGTGATCTACACGAATACCTCCGTCGAATACTGGGGACTCGGCCGATCAGCCGCGTTGACACATCTGACGCTCGATGGCGCGCGCGACGGCACCGTGCCCGACAACGTGCGCATCTACCTTCTCGCTGGAACGCAGCATGGCGAGGCGGCGTTTCCGCCTGCGCGCACGACCGGTCAGGCGCTCGCCAATCCGATGCCGCAAGGCAACGTCATGCGGGCGCTGCTGCGTGCCGCGCACGTGTGGGCGAGTTCCGGCACTCGTCCTCCCGACAGTCGCTATCCGGCGCTGCGCGATCAGAGCCTGGTCAAGCTGAATGCGATCGGTTTTCCCGCCATTCCTGGGCTGAGCGATCCGCGCACGATCGAGGGCCCCGGCCTTGGTGCGGGAGAGCGATTCACGGCCCTCCCCTTCCTCGTGCCACGGGTGGACGCCGACGGCAACGAAGTCGCCGGCATTCGCGTGCCCGAACTGGCCGTGCCGCTGGCCACGACCACCGGCTGGAACTTCAGGGCTGAAAGCGTTGGCAATCCGACGACGCTCTACGCGCTGGCCGGGTCGTACGTGCCATTCGCGCGAACGAAGACCGAGCGCGAGGCTCGACGTGATCCGCGCTTGTCGATCGAAGAACGCTATCGCGATCGCGAGGACTATCTGCAGCGCATCCGCGCCTCGGCTGCCGACCTCGTGAAGGATCGGTTCCTGCTCGAGGAGGACATCGAGGACGTCATGCAGCGCGCGACGCGCCACTGGACGTACGCGACGGCTGTTCATCAGACGAATTGACCGGCGGGTCCTAAGAGCAGGACCCGCCCTACGCGAGTCGAGATCGGATCTTGTTGTTAAGCGTAGGCCGGGTCTTCGTTGTTCAGCGTAGGCCGGGTCTTGTTCTTTAGACCCGGCGCGCGTTACTCGGGTCGCAGTTGACCCCGTTCCAATCGCAGTACGCGATCGCATGCGGCGGCGAGTCGTGGATTGTGCGTCGCAATCACCGATGTCAGGCCCTGCTCCGCGTGCATGTCCCTGAGCAGACCATGCAGCGAGTCCGCGGTGCTCTCGTCGAGGTCCCCTGTCGGCTCGTCAGCGAGCAGGAGCGCCGGTTTCATCACCAGCGCGCGGGCCACCGCCACGCGCTGCTGTTCACCACCCGACAGCTCGCTCGGCCGATGTGCGGTGCGGTCTCCCAGCGAGACGCGGGACAGGAGATCGGTCGCGCGGCGCCGCGCGTCCGCCCCGTTCTGACGCGCAATGCGCATCGGCATCTCGACGTTCTCGGCCGCCGTGAACTCCGGCATCAGGTGATGAAACTGAAACACGAAGCCGACGTTCCGGTTCCGGAACTGCACGAGGGCGCTGTCGTCGAGCGCCCGCAGATCGGTGTCCGCGACCAGGATCTGACCTGAGTCGGCACGATCGAGACCACCGAGCACGTGCAGCAGCGTGCTCTTGCCGACGCCGGACGCACCGACAATCGCCACCATCTCGCCGTGGGCCACGCGCAGGTCGAGATCGCGCAGCACATGGATGCGCTGCGCTCCGAGTTGATAGGCCTTGTTCAAGCCCTGAACGTCTACGTATGCCACGTTACTCGAACCTGAGCGCCTGAACCGGATCGAGGCGGGATGCCTGGCGCGATGGATAGATCGTGGCGAGAAAACAAATCAGGATCGTCACCACGACGACCACGAGGAAGTCGAGCGGCTGCACGATGAACGGCACGTGCGACACCTGGTAGACGTCCATCGGGATCTGAATCAGCTCGTAGGTATCGAGCACCCAGCAGAGGCCCAGCCCCAACAGCCCGCCCACGGTCGTGCCGACGACGCCAATCACCAGTCCCTGCATCATGAAGATGGCCATCACGCGCATGGACGATGTGCCCATCGTCTTGAGGATCGCGATGTCGCGGCTCTTCTGCCTGACCAGGAGAATGAGTGACGAAATGATGTTCAGCGCGCCGACCATGACAATCAACCCGATGGTGATCGAGATCGCGATCTTCTCGAGCCAGAGCGCGGAGAAGAGCGACCGATTGAGCTCGGACCAGTCCTCGGCAATGTACTCGGGACCGAGTTCGTCGGGGATCGACCGTGCAATGCCAGCAGCAGCCCAGATGTCGTCGACGCGCAGCTGAATCAGATCGGGAGCGTCCTTCGCAAACAGCCGTCGCGCGAAGTCGAGCGTGACGAACCCGAACGCGGAGTCGTATTCGTAGAGCCCGAGTTGAAACACCCCCACGACCTTGACGCGGCGGTTGCGCGGGATGAGCCCCATCGGTGACAGCGAACCGCCCGGAGTGATTAGCGTGATCTCGTCGCCCACGTTGGCGCCGAGTGTCTGCGCCAGGTCGTGACCGAGCAGAATACCCGGGCGCTCGTCCTCGCCCTGGTCTGTCAACCCTTCGAGGCTCCCCTGTGTCAGCGTGCGCTCGACGTCGGTGACCTGCCCCTCGAGAACCGGGTCGACCCCTTTGAGAGTGATGAAGGCACTGTTGCGATCGGACGACACGATCGCCTTGCCGAGGATGGCCGGTCCAGCGCCCTCCACTCCAGGCAAGGCGCGTAAACGCGCTACCTCCGACTCATAATCGGCCAGGCTGCCGGTCTTCCACACATAGATGTGGGCCTGCGACCCCAGGATCCGGTTCCGAAGCTCCCCCTGCAGGCCCGTCATCAGGGCGAGCGCCACGACCAGGGCCATGACGCCCACGGCAACGCCAATCGTCGAGAACAGCGACACCCGCGAGATCGTGGAATGCTGGCGACGCGCCAGCAGATATCGGAGGGCGATGAACAGCTCGAAAGACACGCTGGCGACCCTTTATATTATGAACGTCCTCTCGTAGAGACGATTCTTTCGACTCAACGTTCCCCTAGAGTCCATCAAGAATCATGAAAAGAGTCCGCCGTTTGGCGGACTAATAAGATGACTGACCGCAGACTCGCCCAATATTTACGGGGGCGCTTGGCATGCATCGAGCTAATTGACAAAATTTGTGACTGCGACAACCGACTCAGCCAACGTGAAGACGGTCGCCTCGTTCCGCAGCAAGTCGGCCACGCAGGCTGCCCCGGCACGCGACGATGCCACCTTCGAGTTCGCCAGCGAGACCAAGGCGCCCGAGGCGCCGGCGGCCGGGCCGGTTCTGATCAAGGTCCGGAAGCACACCATGCTTACCCTCGCTGTCCTGGGTGTGCTGGCCGTTGCCGGGGCCGTGACAGCCGCGCTGACCCTCCGGTTGCCAGTGGCAACGACCGGTTCCCTGGTCATCGAATCGGATCCGCAGGGCGCCGAGGTCGTCATCAACGACGTCGTCCGCGGAATGACCCCGCTGACGCTGACGCTGGACGCCGGGAATCAGGCCGTGGTCGTGCGGCGGGGCACGAACGTCAAGCGCCTCAACGTCGACGTCGCGAGCGGCGTCGCCAAGTCGTATCACGTCACCTGGGCCGAACCGGCGGTGGCTGCCGTGCCGGTGGCGGCCACGGGCAATCTCTCGGTCGTCAGCGACCCTCCCGGGAGCACGGTGATCGTGGATGGATCCCCCCGCGGTCAGACCCCCCTGACCATCCGGGACCTTACGGCCGGACGGCACGAAGTACTCGTTCGGAGTGCGAGCACCACATATCAGCGTTCGGTGCAGGTTGATGCCGGGGGCACGGCCTCGCTGGTCGTCGGCGGCGCCCCGGCTGCGGCGGCATCGTGGGGCTGGATTTCGTTGCAGACTCCATTTCCTGTGCAAGTGCTCGAGGCCGGACGTGTCGTCGGCACCAGCGAAATCGATCGGATCATGCTGTCGCCAGGCGGGCATCAGCTCGAGTTTGTCAACGATCAATACGGATTCCAGCAGAGCCAACGGGTCGCAGTATTGGCAGGACGCGGAGGAGCGGTCTCGCTTACAATCCCTCGGATGGCGATGAACATCAACGCATTGCCCTGGGCCGAGGTTTACATCGACGGGGCCCGGGTCGGCGACACGCCGCTGGCCAACGTGATGCTGCCGATTGGCGATCATCAGATCGTCTTCCGCCACCCACAACTCGGTGAGAAACGACAGGTGGCGCGATTGACCCAGCGCGAGCCTCTTCGCGTTTCCGTCGACATGAGGAAATGATGGCGAAGCTCCGCTGGCCACTTCGGACCTGCGGCGGCTTGTTTCTGATCGTTTGTTTCGCTACCTCAGCCGCGGCGCAAGGCTCCGAAGTCGACTTCAAATCACTCTATGCGGCCGCCGAGTACGACAAGGCGCTCGCGCTGGCTGCTCCCCTCGATACTCTCGAGGCACAACAGTACGAAGCGCTGTGCCTGCTCGCGCTCGGCCGGCAGGCCGATGCGAGCGCGGCCATCGAAGAACTGGTGACGGACGCGCCGACATTCATCCCGTCGCCCGAGGACGCGCCACCACGCTTCGTCGACCTCGTGAGCAAGATCCGCCAGAAGATGCTGCCCGTCATTGCGCGGCGTACCTTCACCGAAGGACGGGAGCTCTACGCCGAGAAGCGCAACGACGAAGCGATCCTCCGCTTCTCGCTCGTCCTCAAGCTGCTGTCCGATCCATCGTTCGCGGACGCGAATGCGAGGCAGGACCTGGAGACCCTGGCTCAGGGTTTCATCGACCTCGCGACGGCTTCTGCCGTTCCGGTCGTGGCCGCTGCGCCTCCGCCCCCGGCCGAAGCGCCGGCACCCGCAGCTGCCCTGCCGACTGGCCCACCAAGGGTGACCCAGCCGGTCGCACTGGTCCAGCAGGTTCCACCGATGCCGTTGGATATCGCAGCCCGGAGCTCACCGCGGCTCGTGGTCGTCGTGCAGATTGACGTCGCTGGCAGGGTTTCAGACGCGACCGTCAAAGAGTCTGCGCATCCACGCTACGACCGGATGGTGACGATCGCCGCGCGCGACTGGCGCTACACGCCGGCGACCAGAAACGGTGCGCCGATCCCATCGGAACAGGTCGTCACGATTCAGATCAAGCGCTGACCGCCTTCGCCCGGGCTAGTGGCGGTCGGGACGCATCAGCGGAAACAGAATCACATCCCGGATTGACAGGCTGTTGGTGAGCACCATCACCAGCCTGTCGATTCCGATCCCTTCACCGCCGGTCGGCGGCAGTCCGTATTCGAGCGCGCGGATGTAATCCTCGTCCATTCCGTGCGCCTCTTCGTCGCCACCCGTGCGCTCGCGCAGCTGCTGTTCGAATCTGTTGCGCTGCTCGACCGGATCGTTCAGCTCGCTGAACGCGTTGGCGACCTCGAATCCACCGATATAGAGCTCGAACCGTTCGACGGTATCGGGATCGTCCTTTCGCTGCTTCGAGAGCGGCGACACCTCGGTCGGGAAGTCGTAGACGAATACCGGCTGCACCAGGTCGCCCTCGCATAGCAACTCGAAGATCGCGGCCGTGATCTTCCCTGCCCCGCTCGATGACGGCACCTCGAGCCCGAGCCGTGCCGCCAGAGCCGCGGCGGCGGCGCGCGACCGCAAATCCGCTTCGGTGACTTCGGTGCCCAGCGTGCGTGCCGCAGCCTGCCGTGCCGCCTCTCGCAGCGCGACACGACGGAACGGCGGCTTCAGCGAGATCGTGTGCTCGCCAAACGTCACTTCGTCGCCACCGGTGGCGGCAATGGCGACCTGCTGCAGCATCTCCTCCGTCAGCGACATGAGGTCGTGATAGTCGGCGTAGGTCCAGTAGAACTCCAGCATCGTGAACTCGGGGTTGTGCTGCGAGGAGATCCCCTCGTTCCTGAAGTTCCGGTTGATCTCGAAGACCCTGTCGATGCCGCCGACCACCAGGCGTTTGAGATACAGCTCGGGCGCGATGCGCATGTAGAGCCGCATATCGAGAGCGTTATGGTGGGTCGTGAAGGGACGCGCCAACGCCCCGCCCGCCAGCGGCTGGAGCATCGGTGTTTCGACCTCGAGAAATCCCCGCGTGATGAGGAACTCGCGAATAGTCGCCACGACCCGGCTGCGTACCTC
>JAICEG010000207.1 GCA_025924295.1 Vicinamibacteria bacterium | reverse complement strand
TGACCGGGCTTCGCGACACTCGCCAGCGCCAGCGGAAAGCTCGCGCCCCACAACAACGCGCCAGGCAGCATGACCCAGATCGCACGCATCAGATCGAGTTGAAAGGTGAACGACAGCGACGTCGAAATCGAAGGGTTGATGGGCCAATACGGAAGGGAGGCAGTGGTGGAATACGCGGCCCATGCAATGCACACGCACAAACCGAGCTGCACCCATCCAAGCGCGACCCTCGGGTTCGACACGCCGCGCGCCAGCGCGGCGCCGAGGCTGCTGCCGATGCCGAGACCGACGAGGAAGACCGCGAGGATCAGCGAGAACGTGTAGGCCGTGGCGCCAAAGAGCAGCGAGAGTACCCGGGTCCAGACGACCTCGGAACCGAGCGCCGTCAACCCCGAGATCGCAATCGCGATGTACACGAGCCGCGTCCCTTCAGCGGAATAAGGTGGCGCAGGCGGAGTCGATTCATCAGCCGTAATCACCGTATGCGGTGTGCGTGTTGCAACAAGGACCGCCAGGGCGGCGACCGCCAGATTCAGAACGACCGCGACGGCGGTCGCCGTCGGCATGTCGTAGACGCGGAGCAGGTAGAAGCCCGCCAGCAGGCTGCCGACCACCGCTCCCGCCAGGTTCCCCCCGTAGAAGTACCCGAGCCATGCCACGCCACGAGGTGTCGTCTCGACCCAACGCGCGATGGCCGGCAGGGTTGCCCCCATCAGCAGCGTCGGCGGCAGGAGACAGATGCCCGCCACGAGGGCTCGGAGGATGAGACTTACCTGACCGGTGCCGGCGATCTGCGTGTAGATCTGACCGACGATCGGCACGGCAAACAACACGATCACCCCGAAGAGCGCGATGCCGGCTTCGAGCGCGGCGTAGACCCGCAACGGGTGCGCCGACGCGCTGAGATAGCGCGGCAGCAGCAGGCTGCCCAGGCACATGCCACCCATGTAGATCCCCAGGAGGACCCCAAGCGACACGGCCGAGGAGCCGATCGAGAGCTGAAGGAGCTGAAACCAGACGACTTCGTAAATGAGGGCCGCGCAGCCTGACCCGATAAACAGCAGCAAGAGCGCCGGTAACCAGCGCTGGGCAACCTCGGGGCCGGCTGCGGGCCCCGCGGTCTCACCGAGGTTCGTCATCGCTTGGGGATCCTACTTCATCAGGCAGTTTCGCCGCCTTAACCCAGATTTAACTTCGACGTCACGCACCAGAAACCCTGATTTCCTAACGTCATTCCAGTAGAGCCGACACATCGAATGGAGCACCAGTGCAATACAGCCCCGAGTCCACCAGTGTTTCTGATCCACGCATGACCGCCCGTGGGCCGGCCCGCACTCATGTCCTGGTCGTGGACGATGAGCAGGATATCGCCGGCCTCATCAAGCATGGTCTCGAGAAGGGTGGCGACATCGAGGTCGAGATCGTCGCAACCGGTGATGGCGCGCTGAAAGCGGTCAACGACCGCACGCCCGACTTGATCGTCCTCGATCTCAACCTGCCCGTCCTGAGCGGGCTCGAGGTCTGCCGGATCCTGCGATCGCGTCCCAACACGGCCTCGGTGCCGATCATCATGCTGACGGCACGGACCAGCGAGAGCGATCGGGTGACCGGGCTCGATGTCGGCGCTGACGACTACATCATCAAGCCGTTCAGCCTGCGGGAGCTCGCCGCACGGGTACGCGCAGTTCTCCGGCGCGGACGGACCGAACACGGCAACGGTGCCCGCGGTACCGAGGCCTTCGTCTATCGGGGTAAGCACCTGGTCGCCGACTTCGATGCTGTGGCCATCAGCGTCAACGGCGAAGCGATCCGGCTCACGCGGCGCGAGTTCGAGTTGCTGCGTTACCTGGTCGAGAACCGGAATCGCGTATTGTCACGCGACCGGTTGCTCGAGCGTGTCTGGGGGTACGACCGGTTCGTCGAGACCAGATCGGTCGATGTGCACGTCGGGCGCCTGCGCGGAAAACTCCGCGAGGCGGGACGGCAGATCGAAACGGTTGTGGGATTGGGTTATCGGTTCGTCGAGTAACTCAGGATTCCTTCCATCCCGAGCTGGCCAGCACCGCGGCGGTGCGCGCAAAGGTCATACGGGCCCGTTCGACTCGATGCCAGTCGGTGTAGCGAATGCTCCACACGACCTGGCTGTCCTGTTCTTCCCGCACTTCCCATCCCAGACTCCCTGCGTCGGTGATGGTGAAGCGCTTGGTCTGTCCTGCCTTCTGGAACATGCGGCGATACATAACTCCTGATCTATACCTCTCTCGAATGGTGGCGTGCTGTAAACGTTGTGTAAACTCGCTGAGTTGTTGAATAAATTGGACTTATCCGGCCTCTACGGACCGGCTGCAAACGACGCGCAACGCTGCCGGATGGACGGACGCCTGCACGGAGTGCCCACCCATGTGCGGCTCACCGTCTACGTGGTAGACAAGCGGTGCGTCGGCAGAGATGACGACGCGGCAAGCTCTGCTGATTGACACCCCGGGCACTCGGGCCACGGTTCCGGAAAACAATCGAGGCGCCTGCACCAACACCCGCCAGGGTGCCCGATACTCGACGACCACGATGTCAAGCTTGCCGTCATCGAGCCGCGCATCGGGAGCGATGAGGGCTCCGTTACCGTACTGTCGCGAGTTGGCGAGCGCGATCAGCAGCGGACGCACGCGGCGTACCCCGTTGTCATCTGTCGTGACGGTGCAATCGACGGGTGCAAACGAGACGATCTCTCGCGTGGCCAGCTCGAGATAGCGGATGAATCCGCGACGTTGGAGGCCACCCGCGGCAAACCGGTGAGCCACTCGCGCGTCGAGCCCGAGACCGGCAACGTTGAAGAACTTGTGTCCATCGAGCTCACCCGCGTCGATGAGCCTGGTGCGTCCCGTGAAGATCACCTGAAATGCCGACGGCGGATCGAGCGGGATGCCGAGTTCGCGAGCAAGGCCGTTGCCCGATCCACCGGGGACGATCGCGAGGGAGGCATCGGATCCGACGAGCGCCGATCCGACCTCGTTGACGGTCCCATCTCCACCCCAGGCGACAACAAGCGTGGCGCCACGCCGGCGAGCGGCGTGCGCGAGCTCCCCCGCATGCCCCTGCCGCTCGGTGACGAACACCTCGCCGTCGAGCTGATGCTCGTCGATGATCGCCGCCGCCTGCTCTGCTCGACGGCGAGCGAGATCGCGCCGCCTGCCCGCACCCGAGATGGGATTGATGATGACAGCGACTTTCTGCCCTCGGGGGTCGGATCCGCGGATCACGCTTCCATCTTCGTACTTCCGGCTACTCGCTGTGTTTGCCAAGCCCTCGCAGCATCTTGGGAGTCACGAACCATGTCAAGGCGCCGGGCCGCTTGCCGGTCAGTCCCTGCAGGTCGATTCGACAGACCCCGCCCTTGCGAAACTCCAGCGGGCGTCTGGCATCGAGGAGATGCGCCGCCAGTTCACCAAGTCCGGGCTCGTGTCCCACGAGCGCAACCCGCCGGCGTTTGGCGCTCTTTGCCAGCTGCGCCATCACTTCTTCCGGTCCATGCCCGGGCGCCAGGGCGGGGAGCAACTTCACAGGAGGTTTCCCGGGGATGGTGGCCGCCAGCAAGTCGGCCGTCTGCTTCGCGCGGACGAGAGGGCTCGTGAAGATTTCATCCAGTCCCACATCGAGCCAGATGAGACCGGCCACACCCTCCTTGAAGCGGGCAATGCCTTTTTCGGTCAAGGGGCGCTTGTCGTCATCGGGCCAGTCAGGCCCGCGTTCGGCGGCGATGGCGTGCCGGACTACGTAAAGTTCACAGGGAGGCATTGTGAGTGGCGGCGCTACGCGGCCGAGGCAGACCGCCGATCATCGGCGGTGGCCACATAATCGCAGAGCTCGAGTAACTTCTTCTTCAACCCCATGTATCGAACGTGTAACTGGCGGCATTCCATCTCGAGGCGGCGGACCAGCCGATCGAGATCGGCGGAGACCTTCAGTGTCGGCGCCCGGTCCGAACCCTGAAGCGCACGAATCCGCATGATCAGCATCTCGAGGTCGTGCATCCGGCCGAGCAGGTCCTGAACCGTCTTGAGCATCCGGATCCGGGCCGAGGCGCGCGAGCGGCTCAACTCACGCGCGATCTCGAGAACGTAGCGCAGTTTCTTGACCGCAATCCGCACCTCGTGGAGTCGATCCGGCAGGTAGATTCCACCGGCGTTGTCGATCGCGGCCTGCAATGCGATGGCGCGACGCGCGGCGCGCTTGATCACGGCCCTGAGACGCCTGGCCGCGTCCGCCTCTCCCTCCGACTCCACGTAGCGCGCGGCCGCCGCCAGTGCCTTCCGCTGCAACCGATCGAGATCGACACGATCGATCCGCTCCGCCATGTCTGCGTACAGGCGCTGACGTTCCTCTCTGAGAGTCGCGCGCAGCAAATCGATGCCTTCCGTGTGGATCGCGCCATCGGCGGTCACCTCGTCGAGATTGATGAGCGCGACGTCGAGTTCACGCACGTGGCCAAGCGCACGAGTCAGGCGCGTGACCGTCTTCTTCAACCGGCGGCCCTTCGAGCCACGCGTCACCAGCGGCAACGCCTCGCGCATGCGCCGCGTGGCGACGCGCGCCTGATGAATGCCTTCGGGCTCGCCATTGCGCGCGGACGGCAACGTGCGGCTCAACGCGAGCAGACGCTGCCGGATCATCAGCTCCGACGGATGGGAATCAATCATGTGGAAGGACGGCGGACTCAGGTACTATAAATCCTCTTCGGCCAGGGCTGAACATGCGCATCGCCGCCATCGACATCGGAACCAACTCCCTCCACATGATCGTAGTTCGCGTTCGACCTGATCTGTCGTTCGAGGTCATCGATCGCGAAAAGGCGATGGTGCGTCTCGGCGCGGGCGGGCTCGACGGTAAGGCGCTGACGACGGAAGCCATGAGCGCCGCGCTGCAGGCGCTGTCGAAGTTCAAACGCCTGGCTGAGTCACACAGCGTGGACGTGATTCTCGCGGCGGCCACCAGCGCAACGCGAGAAGCGCGCAACGGTGGTGAATTTCTCGCGCGCATCGAGGCCGAGACCGGCATTCGGCCTCGGGTGATCACCGGCGCCGAGGAAGCACGGTTGATTCACCTCGCCGCCGTGTACGGCGTCGACGTCGGCAGTGCTCGTGCGGTCGTGATCGATATCGGCGGCGGCAGCACGGAAATCACGCTGGGCACGGCGACGTCGATCCAGGCGGCCAGGAGCTTCAAGATTGGTGTGATTCGGCTGACGGAACGGTTCGTCAAGAGCGATCCGCTCTCGGGACGCGATGAGCAGAAGCTCACCAAGCACGTGATGAGCGAGATCGATCGTCACTGCGAGCAGATCACGGCGGCAGGATTCGACCGGGTGATCGGCACATCGGGCACCATCCTCAGCCTCGGCACCGTCGCCGCGGCCATGGCAGACGGGACCGTCCCGAGCGAACTGCGCAATCTCCGGGTACCGGCCAAGCAGATTCGGCGCCTGCGAAAGGAGGCGGTCGCGCTGTCGCTCGCGCAGCGACTGACGATGCCAGGCCTCGATCCGCGGCGCGCCGATCTGATCGTCGCCGGCGCCGTACTGCTCGATGCGATCATGCGCCGCCTCGGCGCCGAAGACATCACGCTCTGCGACCTCGCGCTCCGCGAGGGTCTGGTGCTCGACTACATCCGTCGGAACAGCAAACACATCAAACACGTCGACGCCATTCCCGACGTGCGGCGGCGCAGCTCGCTCGAACTGGCCGAGCGGTGCAATTACTACGCGGAGCACGCGCAACAGGTCGTCAGGCTCGCACTCGCCATCTTCGATCAGACGCGCGCGCTGCACGGACTGACCGACCGCGAGCGCGAATGGCTCGAGTTCGCGGCGTTGCTCCACGACATCGGGACGCACATCAGCTACGAGCGACACCACCGCCATTCCTACTACCTGATCAGGAACGGTGACCTGCGCGGCTTCGATCCGGACGAGATAGAAGTGATCGCGCTCGTCGCCCGCTATCACCGTCGCGGCACTCCGAAGCGGTCGCACGAGGAGTACTCGAAGCTTCCGTCGCCGCTGCGCCGCACTGTCCGGACCCTGGCCTCGATCCTTCGGGTAGCAGAAAGCCTCGACCGCAGCCATACGCAGACGATTGCCGGTCTCGACCTGCGCGACCGTGGGGACGACGCGCTGCTGCAGGTCCACACGAGCGCGGACGCCGAGCTCGAGGTCTGGGCAACCAACCGCCATCTCCAGCCATTCGAGCGAATTCTCGGCAAGCCGGTCCGGCTCGAAGCCGCAGCGATGGCCACCGAACGGCGCCCGCTCGAACGGGTCAAGGGGCAGGCCGTCGCCGGCCGGCGAACCCGCGCTCCGCGGCGAAGCGGAACCCGGCCCCAGAAGCAGGCCAACGCCTGAAGCCGTCCAGACTCGCCTTGCACTGCGTAACACGGATTTAACATCGCAGAAACCAGTGTGAAATTCCCGTTCGATAGGGTCGGGACATGCTCAGGTTTCAGCGATTCTGCGGAGTGGTCCTGACCGCGGCCGTGGCGGCTGCATGTGGGGGCGGAGGCAATGCTCCCGGTGAGGGCGAGTCGAGTTCGGCCCCGACCCTCATCCAGGTCGACGGCTCCAGTACGGTGTTCCCCATCAGCGAAGCTGTCGCCGAGGAATTCCAGAAAGCCAATCCGAACGTTCGGGTGACCGTTGGAATCTCGGGCACCGGTGGAGGCTTCCAGAAGTTCTGCCGCGGCGAGACCGATATCAGCGACGCATCACGGCCAATCCGGCCGGCCGAGATCGAGGCGTGTCAGAAGGCAGGCATCGAGTACATCGAGTTGCCGATCGCCTATGACGGGCTCGCGGTGGTCGTGAATCCCAAGAACGCGTGGGCTGAGACGATCACGGTCGACGAGTTGAAGACGCTATGGTCGCCGGAGGCACAAGGCAAGGTCCTCCGGTGGAACCAGGTTCGCCCGTCGTGGCCGAACCGCGAGATTCGCCTGTTCGGCGCCGGCGTCGATTCGGGCACCTACGATTACTTCACCGAAGCGGTCGTCGGGAAAGAAGGCGCCAGCCGCGGTGATTTCACGTCGAGCGAGGACGACAACGTGCTCGTGCAGGGCGTCAGCAGCGACGAACTGGCGCTCGGCTTCATCCCGTTCGCCTACGTCGAACAGAACCAGGGCAAGTTGAAGCTGGTACCGGTCGAGGATGGGAAGGCGGACAACGGAGCGGGCCCCATCTCACCCTCGGCCGAGACCGTGCGGAACGGGACGTATCAGCCGCTGTCACGCCCGCTGTTTATCTACGTGGCACGCAAGGCGGCAGACAAGCCGGAAGTCCAGCGCTTCGTCGATGCGTTCTTCACGTCGGCGGAACTGGTGCGCGAGGTCGGCTACGTCGAGCTCACGCCGCAGATCTACGAACTGGCGAAGAAACACTTCGTCGAGCGCAGGGTAGGCACGGCGTTCGGTGAGGGTGGCTCGCAGGTCGGCATGACTCTCGAAAAACTCCTGTCCCGCGAGCAATGACCCGGGCACCCTTCAGGAAACTCGAGTTCCTCATCGAGTGGGGACTGTTCGGCTGTGCGCTGCTCTCGGTCGGAACGACGATCGGGATCATCGCCGTGCTGACGGTCGAGACGGCCGGCTTCCTGCGCGAGGTCCCGATCACGGAGTTCCTGTTCGGCACCGAGTGGACGCCGCTGTTCGCGACGCCGCGATTCGGCGTCCTGCCGCTGGTCACCGGCACCCTGCTCGTCTCGTTCATCGCGATGCTCGTCGCCCTGCCGATGGGCCTGTTCAGCGCGGTGTACCTGAGCGAGTATGCCGGGCCGCAGTTGCGACGCACCGTCAAACCGGTGCTCGAGATCCTGGCCGGCGTGCCGACCGTGGTCTATGGATACTTCGCGCTGCTCTTCGTGACGCCACTCCTGCAACGCTTCTTTCCCGAGCTTGCCGGCTTCAACGCGCTCGGCCCCGGCATCGTCATGGGCATCATGATTCTGCCGCTCGTGTCGTCGCTCTCCGAGGATGCCATGCGTGGGGTGCCGCGCGGACTGCGCGAAGGGTCCTATGCGCTCGGCGCCACGAAGATGCAGACGAGTCTCCGCGTCGTCGTGCCGGCGGCGTTCTCGGGTATCACTGCCGCCTTCATCCTGGCCGTCTCGCGCGCGGTCGGCGAAACGATGATCGTCGCGATCGCGGCGGGCCAGCAGCCGCGGCTGACGCTCGATCCGACCAAGCCGGTCGAAACGATGACCGCCTACATCGTCCAGATCAGCCTGGGCGACACACCGCAGGGAACGCTCGAGTACCGGACGATCTTCGCGGTCGGCATGCTCCTGTTCATCGGGACGTTCGGCCTGAATCTCGTCAGCGCCTGGCTGCGCGAGCGCTACCGCGAGGAGTACGCGTGAGCGTCGAAGCCAGCCGTTCGCGACCAGCGGAGTTTCAGTCCCGCATGGTGAATCCTGAATCACGGAAGATCGCGGTGCGCCGCGGCGCCGACCTGGCGTTCCAGGGGCTGGCGCTCGGGGTGCTCATCATCGCGCTCGCGTCGCTGGCAACCCTCATCTGGGACATCGTGGCGGACGGCGCCGGGACCATTTCGTGGAACTTCATCACCGGCTTCTCGTCGCGGCGCGCGTCGCAGGCCGGCATCTGGCACGCGCTCACCGGCAGCATCTTCGTCATCGTCGTCACCGCAGCCATTGCCGTCCCGATCGGCGTGGCGGCGGCGATCTACCTCGAGGAGTACGGGGGCCGCAGCCTGGCCGCGCGCATCATCGAGATCAACATCACCAAC
>JAICEG010000206.1 GCA_025924295.1 Vicinamibacteria bacterium | reverse complement strand
TGTGCGGGACGCTGCTCAGAGCCGCCGGACAGGTACGCGTGAACGCGCAGCTGCTCGAGGCGTCCTCGGGCACGATTCTCTGGTCCAAGACGGTGCAGCTCGAGCTGAAAGACGTCTTCGAGGTTCAGGATCAACTGGCACGGGCGATCGTCGAGTCACTCTCGATTCCGTTGTCGTCGGGCGACCAGCGCCGCCTGCGACGCGATCTGCCCGCGAGTGCGCGCGCCTACGAGTTCTACCTGCGCGGCAACCAGCTCGCGTACGACGTCTCGATGCTCTCGGTGGCCGGCGAGATGTACCGCTCGGCGCTGGACGAAGATCCCGACTTTGCACCAGCGTGGGCCAAACTCGGACGTGTTCACCGGATCCTCGCGAAGTACGGAGCGGAGGGCGCCGACGATCATCTGAGGAAAGCGGACGAGGCGTTCAAGCGGGCGCTCGACATCAACCCCGATCTCAGCGTCGCCCACAATCTCTACACCAACTTCGAGATTGAATCGCTCGGGCGCGCCAGGGAAGCGATCATCCGGTTGCTCGGGCGTGTTCGGTCGCAGGCCGCCGACCCCGAGCTCTACGCCGGCCTGGTGACGGCCTGCCGCTTCGCCGGCCTGCTCGACGCGTCGCTCGCGGCCGAGCGACACGCGCGCCGGCTGGACCCGAGCGTCCGCACGAGCGTGATGTACACCCACTTCATGCGCGGCGACTGGGAGCGCGCGATCGAGACCGACACCGACGATCTCCGGTGGATCACGAACTGGACGCTTCCGGTGCTCGGACGGCGGGACGAGGCCATCGCGAACTACAAACGGATCTCTCAGCAGCGTCTTCCCCGGGTGATGCTGCTGATGACAACGGCCGCATGGCAGGCGCTCGAAGGCCGCCACGACGAAGCCGCCGCAACCATCCGTGAGTTCTGCGCACGCCCGTTCGACCCCGAGGGCGAGTATCTGGTCGCACGGGCGCTGCTGCTCATCGACGAGCACGCCTGGGCAATGGACCTGTTCGAGCACGTCATCGAGGCCGGCTTCTTCTGCCCGCAGATCCTGCTGTGCGATCCGTGGCTCGATCCGATCCGCAGCGATCGGCGCTTCAATCGCATCGTTGCGCGCGCACGCGAACGCTCGCAGGAGGCCGAGGCAGAGTTCCGTCGCCTCGGCGGCGCTCAGTTGTTGTCGCTGGCGTAATCTACTTTCCTTTCACCGAGAGGGGCGCGTCCGTCCTGCACGGCGTCGGGCTGAACTTCGAGCCATCCGGCTCCAGCCGGAAGTTCGTGCTCGTGTAGAACGGGCCGTTCAGGTATCGCGGATCCTCGACAATCGTCAGCACGTGGAGCCAGACGTCGCCATTGGGATGGGTCGGCAGTCGCTGAATGTATTCCGTGATCGACGCCTGCTCGCTATAGGGCACACCGTTCTTGCGCAGGTATCCCTCACGGAAGTTCGTCGTCACGATCCTGAGGTTGCCCCCGCTGTTGATCGCCGCCTGCCCGCGTGGCGGCGGACCGCCGCGAAGGCCCTGGCCTCCGCCGCCCGGCACACCGCGCGTGAGGAGGCCGCCGCCCGTGGCGCGCGGATCGGTCGCCGGCGCACCTCGTCCCACACCGGGGCCCTCCCACTGCGCGATCGAGAATCCCTGCCACGTCTTCTCTGCCGGTGCAGCGGCGGCGCGATCGAAGTTCAGCACCCGTGTCTGCGTGCCGGCGTCGAACTCCATCTTCATCGTCTGATCGTCCTGCCACGAGATGCGCAGGCGCCCTGGCTGACGCACGATCCCGCCAACGCCGAATGCCTTGCACTGATTGCCGCTCGCGTTGTCGGCATTGAGATCCCAGCCCTGCGCGACCTTTCGGCCTTCAGCACTCACCGGGACGCTCGCCACATCACCTTTCGGTGGCGTCGTCATTCGCCAGCGCCAATCCTCGGTCACGACAGACACCCACGTGCCAGTGAGATCGGCTGGCGCTGCCTGACGCGCGGTCTGCGGCGGACCTGCCGGCCCGGCACCACGTCCGCGCCCCTGGCCGGCTGCGTCGATCCCGGCGAGAGCAATCGCGACGCAGAGCGAGAATGTTGCGAGAGACAGAGCACGCAAGCTCATCGCACGCTCCTCTGCCCGGCGGATCCTGCCGATGCGCTCATCTCGCGGTAAATGGCCTCGATAAACATCGCCGTCGTCCATGCTCCTGTGTCCGTGCCGTAGCGACCGTCGTAGTCGAGCGTCGGGCGGGCGGCCCTGACCTGCTCGAGTGACATTTTCTTTTCAACCATGCTGCGGATCCGATCGCGGATGATCACGAGCATGTCGCGATACATCAGGACGTCGTTCTGATCGCCGATCCGTCCGTGACCCGGGATCACATAGGTGCCGCCCTCTTCGAGCATCTTGCTCGGCACCGCCAGGTCGAGGATGCGGTTCAGGCCTGCGATCGAGCCGTCGATGCTGCCGCCGTTCGCGAGGTCGATTACCGGGTAGCTGTCGGTCCGAAACAGGTCGCCTGCGGCGATGACATCGGAGCGCCGGAACATCACGACCGTTCCGGTGTCGTCCGCCGTCGCGTCATCGTGGAACAACAGGATCGGCTCGCCATTGAAGGGAAAGTCGCGGTTGCCCTCGAAATAGGTATTGAACGGGCGCGCCGCATCGGGAACGCCGGCCTTGATCATTCGAGCGGAGGCGTTTTCGTGCGCCACGATCGCCGCGATGTTGCCATTCACGGTGCGGCCGGCCTTCGAGATCGCCTCGTTGCCGCCGGTGTGACTCGCATTCATTCCGGTGTTGAGGACCCACCGGATTTCCTTCCCGGGTGCGAGTTCCTTGATCGCCGCCAGGACCTTGTCACTCGTGCCGGCTTCTCCGGTATCGACGACGAGCACGCCGTCTGCTCCCACCTGCACGGCGATGTTCGCACCGGCGCCGACGATCATGTGCACGTTGCCCTGCACGTGCACCGACTCCACGTCGCCCGCGGCCAGACGCTGCGGCAGAACTTCCGGCGCGAAACCACCGTTGGCACCTGCACGTGGGGCTGCCGGCTTCGCGCCCGGCTTCCACTCAGGCAGCAACGTTTCCGCGCCGCCGCGCACACCGGCCTCGGGCATCGCATGCTTCGCCGAGAACTCGCCAATCCATGGGTTGGCGCCCGGCAGATAGTGCGGGACCTCGTTCTTGTCCTTCGGCACTTCCATCACGTACTCGCAGTTGTAGAGCCAGTTCGTGTTCCCGCGCTCCATGAGCACGAACTCCTGGCTGCGAATGTACGGTTCGGTCAAGTAGACGGGATCTGTGGCGATCGTCACCTGCGAGAGCACGTTGCCATGACGCATCCAGTGTTCGACAACCGTGAGGCGATCGCTTGCGGGAACTCCGGTGCGCCGATAGTAGCCGGCCTTGATGTGGGTCGTCGTGATCGTCAGGACATCGCCGTTCCACACACCCGTTGAGAACCCCTGGAACGTGTGCGGCGCATACTCCGGCGGATGCGGCCGGCCGTCCATCCAGATCGTCCGCTGCTGCTGATACGTGCCCATATGCATCCGTATCGCGACGAGCTCCTGCGTATCGACGTTGTGCTCCTGCCAGATCCGAAACTGATTCGGGCCGAAGAACATGTAGGGCAACGTGTAGGGCGCGCACTGGTGTTCGAGGACCGAGTGACGCGCTACGTCCCAGCTGTCGCCGTAGAACCGGGCAGCCTCGTTGATCGGGATCCCGCTGAAGTCACCGGGCTCTTCACCGGGAACACGATCCGGCTGATCCTCGTGATAGCGGCCGTTCCATTCACCCACGAAGTTCACCTGCGCAAACGCCGGTGTACTCGCGAGCACGAGCAGCGCCCAGGCAACTGCCACTAGTCCCTTACCCATGTTGCACACTCTCCCCACCTTCCGACCGCTCTATCGCACCTGTGCTTTCGACGTCGTGCTTTGCAGGTGCTCGTTCAAATCCGGGAGGCATGACACCTCCTGGATATCCGCATCGTCTACGCGGTTGAAGCGCTTCGTGCTCTTCCACTCCCCTTCCCAGTATTCCGGGTCGGTCATCGTGTACTCGATCTCGAGCTGTTTGCCCTCGCTGATCAGGCGAATACGCTCGACGATGTGCAGCTGTTCACCGGCGGGGATCGAGGCGCCGCCCTGATCCATCCAGTGGTGATCGGGGCGGAAACCGATGGTGTCGACCACCAGAGTGTCGCCCTCCCAGTGGCCAATCGATTCGCCGTTGAACGTGCGGACGATGATGTCCGGCTCGGTGTGAGGCCGACCGTCGAGGTACACGATCCGCAGGCTGTTCATGAACCCGCTGACCATGTAGATCGCTGTCGGGATCTGGATCATCGCCATGGGCCAGTACCGCGTCATGATGAGCGGAAGACCTGCCGGCCAGCACTGCCCGATGTCGTCGCGATAGACCTTGCCCTCCTTGGCAGCCTTTTGCGAGGCGTCGAAGTGCACCTGCGCTGCCGCCGTCAGCTTGGGATAAGGCGGACCAAAACGCCACGCCTCTGCGCTCTCACTCGTATCGATGAACCAATTGCCAGTCAGATCAAAGGGAGCAGCCGGACGCGCCTTCTTGATGTTTGCCGGTGCCAGAGCGCTCAGCTGCACGCCCGGTTCGGCGGGAGCTTCAGCTTCCGGAGCCGGTGCGGGCGCCGGCGCGGATGCGGGCGCAGTGTTGCACGCGGAGATGGTCATGCTGGCCGCCGTGGCAATTGCGACCGCCGTTCGGCTCAATCTCACGTTCATGATGGCTGTCTGCCTCCGGGCTCCATGCGCTACTTCGAATCGGGCGTGCCACCGAGACGTGCTGGGCGCTCGGTCAGCTCACGGCCGTCCGCGAGAATGAGCTTGCGAAAAATCCCGGCCGGCTCGCCAGTACGGATGGGATTGACGATCACGGTCACCTGGTCGCCGGGCTTGATGGTGTTCGATTTCCAGCCGGCGCGAATCAAGTACGTCGGGCTGGTCAGCTCGACGCCCCACAGCACCACTTTACCTTTGCCGTCCGGCACGTTGACCTCGATCCAGGTGTGGGGATTCTGCCATCGGAACTCTTTCACCGTTCCCTTGAGCGTCACCTCTCGCGTGCGGTCGAACGGCGCCGGCGAGTGATGCGCGAACGCGGGAACGATCGCCCCCAGCATCACGGCCAGCGCGCATCCGATCGATGCCTTCCTCATTGATCCTCCTGTGGACCGGGGTCCCATCTCCCCATTATTACCGGATGTGCACCTTGGATGAGCTGCCGCGGATGTGTGGTCGATAGTTGTCGCGGCGTCATCGGGTGGCCGCTCATTCTAATCGTCTCGAGCCCGAACACTCGTGGCCGCAAAATCGTGCTTCCATGGCGGCGAGGTCAAGGTAAGATCGCCCCTCGCACGTCGAAACGAACTAGGACATGCCAGCGGTTTCAGAAACACTCGTCCACCATCATGATGAGACGCTGACCTCGACAGCACGCGCGCTGTCGGGCGATTCCCAGCGGGCGGAACGTGAGGCGGCGGCGTTCGAGTTGCGCCATGCCTTCTGCGCGCAGCTCAAGGCTGCGCGCGAGCGCAGGGGAATCACGCTTCAGCAGATTTCTGAACGGACGAAGGTCAGCGAAGGGCTGTTCGCCGGTCTCGAGCGATGTGATCTGTCGCGCTGGCCCACCGGCGTCTACCGGAGGGCCTTCTTCCGGGAGTACGCGGCGCTGGTTGGCCTCCCGGGAGAATCGATCGTCGGCGAGTTCGTTCGACTGTTCCCCGAGGATCTCGAGAACGCTCCCGCCGAGGTCCTCGTTCCCGGACCACTGCGACTGACACTGGCACGACCGTTCTGGCGCCACCTCTCGCCCATGCACGCCGTCGCCGCAGGCATCGATCTGCTGATGGTTTTCGCGGGCGCAACTGCCATTGCGCAGCTGGCGCAGGTAAATCTGTGGGTGGCCCTCGGCGTAATGGCAGTCGCTTATCACACAGTAGGTACATCGCTCCGAGGGTGCAGCCTCGGCACATGGTGGCTACGCATGCGCAAACGACGACAACGATCGAAAGCATCCTGGACTCTTCTCCTCGCACTCGCTCTCGCCAGTCCGGCAACCGCTCAAGAGAGCACGTTCAAGCCCGAGGTGGGACAAGCCGGCAAGGACGTCGTGTGGGTCCCGACGCCTGAGGTGATGGTCGAGAAAATGCTCGACATGGCCAAGGTGACGCCGCAGGACTACGTGATCGACCTGGGCTCCGGAGATGGCCGCAACGTGATCGGCGCTGCCAAGCGGGGCGCCTCGGCCCTCGGTGTCGAGTTCAACCCCAACATGGTCGAACTGTCGCGACGACTGGCGAAGGAAGCCGGCGTCGCTGAGAAGGCGCAGTTCGTCGAAGGGGACATGTTCGTCGCCGACATCTCGAAGGCGAGCGTCATGGCGCTCTTCCTGCTCCCCAGCAACCTGCTTCGTCTGCGAGACAAATTCCTCGACCTCCGCCCGGGCTCGCGCATCGTGTCGAATACGTTCAGCATCCAGGATTGGCAGGCGGATGCCACCGAGACGATCGACGATTGCCAGCAGTGGTGCACCGCGATGCTCTACATCGTGCCGGCGAAGGTTGGCGGGACGTGGAAAGCCGGATCCGACGTGCTCGAACTGAAACAGGAATTTCAAATGCTGACCGGAACGCTGACCTCCGGCGGGCAGGCCACGCAGGTGTCCGGATCTTTGAGGGGAACGGATCTCACGCTCAAGGCCGGAGACCGTTCGATCACCGGCCGCGTCCAGGGCAATCAGATCGACGGCACGCTGATCAACGGAACGGCGAAGTCGGCCTTCCGCGCCACGCGTTGACTCAACCTGACTACCAACTCCCAATTCCCAACTCCCAAGATTGGAAGTTGGGAGTTGGAAATTGAAGTTCTCTACCGACTCGCCGTCGACTGCGTTCGGCGCACGATCTGCGCGAAGTAGTTCGTGACGCCGTCGGGATCCGATAGCCAGATCGTCCGCAGGCCCGCGCTGAAGTTGCCGAGTGGCGTATCGATCTTCACACGCTGCGCCTTGGCCTTCGCATCGACCGTCTCGACATCCGATACGACGTACTGAATACCAGCGCTGCGAGTATTCGCTGCGAGTGCCTTCCCGAACGTCCAGACGTTGACCGTCGTCGTCCCATGGCGATACGGATATCGCGTCGTTCCGAGCAACCCGTCCTCGACCGGCGGGAGCTCTTCGAGTCCGACGAAGTCGCGATAGAACGCCCGGCTCTTCGCCAGATCGGAGACCGTTACGCCCACCTCGTACGACTGATAGAGATCGGCTGAAGCGCCGGGTGCGATCACGAGCTCGACCCATTGGTCCGCCGGATCGAGCACCATCGCGACGCGCCTGTTGCCACGACCATCACGAAACACCGGCGCCGGATAGCCGCGCTGAACGAAGCGCGCCGTCACCGCGGCCTCATCGGGATAGAAGAACGTGAAGACACGCAACCCCGTCACATCGCGCACGGGTCCGGTCTTGTACTCGCTCGCCGCGGCTGTGAACTGCAGCTTGACCTGCCCCGATCCGATCTCGAACAGCATCATCTGGCCGCCGCCAGGCATGTTCAGCGATGGCAGCTGTTTGAGGCCGAGCACCTCACTGTAGAAGCTCGCCATCTTCGCCGGCTCTACGGCGAAACGCCGGAAGACGTTCATCGACGGCTGGGTCGAGAGCGACGCCAACGATACGGCGTTGCCAGACTGCGCAGCAGCCGGCATCGCGGCAACGGCCAACATGCACGCGAACACAAATGACTTCATCGATGTCTCCACGCGGTTCAGCATGTCGAAAATGGTAGGCGTTCCCCTCAGCCTTCACAACTAGTTCCTCGTCTGTCGGATTTCTGAGCGTTGATGCCTTTAAATCCGGCGCGGCTCAAGTACTGACAAACCTGTGCGCGGCCATGAACTTGTTGAGCGCCAACGAGATCCACGGAAGCGACGCTGCAGCGACGTGCAAATCCGGCACAGGCAGTTCTGTTGCCTCAGGTTTCAGAATTGGTGAAGCTCCTTTCCCAGCCCTCGACGCTACGGCTCTCTGACGTCATGGCGGGTCTCTCTCATGCCCTCGACCTGACCGAGGGACAACGAGAGGGACACGCCGTGCGTACGTGCCTCATCGGGATGCGGATTGCCGATGTGCTGCGGCTCGATCGAGACCTGCGCTCCCCCCTCTTCTACGCCCTGCTCATGAAGGACCTGGGCTGCTCCAGCAACGCAGCCCGGTTCGCCACGCTGTTTGGCGCCGACGATCAGGGTGTCAAGGCCGATCTCAAGGTCACGAACTGGTCGCATGCGATCGAGTCGTTCCGCTTCGTCGCACGAAACGTGGCTCCGGGACAGTTCTGGCTGCGGCGCGTCTGGCAACTGCTGGGCGTGTTGTCACGCGGCCCGGAGGGGGCACGCGAAGTCGTCGTCACACGCTGCGAGCGCGGAGCCGACATCGCACGGATGCTCGGCTTCCCGGAACAGACCGCCCACGCCATCCGCGCGCTCGATGAGCACTGGGACGGCGCCGGGCAACCCTATGCGCTCAAAGGCAACGCGATCCCGCTGCTCGCGCGCATTCTCGGGCTGGCACAGACGTTCGAGGTCTTCCTGACCGCACGCGGGATCGACACGGCCTTCGACATGGCTGTGGCCCGTCGCGGGAGCTGGTTCGATCCCGTGATGGTCGAAGCGCTGCTGGCGCTGCGCGGGGATCAGAAGTTCTGGAACAGTCTCCTCACCGGCGACACGCTCGCGCAGGTTGCCCGGATGGAGCCGCCCGACGAGATTCAGATGGTCGATGAAGACCGGCTCGATCTCGTCGCGGAAGCATTC
>JAICEG010000205.1 GCA_025924295.1 Vicinamibacteria bacterium | reverse complement strand
TGCCTTTGTTCCGCGACATGTGGGCTCAGATAACGTCTCTTTCGCCGTACGCGATCCCCGTGCTCGCCATGCTCGGTGGTTACCTGGTCGTCTATAAACTGGTCGAGAAGACGGCGAATGCCGTCCTCAAGCTGGAGCCGAGGCAGAAGTCACGCCAGTGAGTCTGCCGGCAGCACGAAACTGCAGCGTCGCGAACACTTCCACGACCAGCGCGACCGCCACGATCAGCACCTTCGCCAGCAGCATCAGCTGACCCCAGAACATCAGCAGCACCAGCGCGCTCCCGCCGACCCAGATCGCATCGGCGATCGTGAAGAACATCAGCGTCGGACGGCTGATCGGCCGGCGGTGCGCGGCAAGCGCGAGCGCCCCCGCGTACGCGAGAAGACCGACCGCGATGACGTCGAGCACCAGCGAACTCGCCAGCCCGAAGAACGTGTGCAGTATTCCGCGCGTGATCAGCATGGCCACCGCGCAGGCCGCCGTGGATACGGCATTCAGTTGCAGGATGCGATGCGAAGTCATGATGTCAACTCCTTGAGTCAGGTTCGCTACCAGCATCGCGTTCGACGTGCGGCGCCGCAATTACATCCGAGGTAAGCGAACCGATGACCGGTCCGGGCGTAGCATGGGTCCATGCCAAGTTCCGGCTCGCATCCTCAACAGCCCGGCAGCCCCGTCGGCCAACTCCTGCGCGACTGGCGATCGTCTCGTGGCCTCAGCCAGCTCGATCTTGCGATGCAGGCGGGCTTCTCTGCTCGCCACGTGAGCTTCATCGAGACCGGGCGGACGCAGCCGAGCCGCCAGGCGCTCCTCGTGCTGGCCGAAACACTCGACGTCCCGCTGCGCGAGCGCAACCGTCTTCTCGAAGCCGGCGGCTACGCGCATGTCTACCGGCAGACGCCGCTCGCGTCCGGGGAGATGGCTCACATCCGCGGCGTCCTGCAGTTCATCCTCGATCGGCACAGGCCCTACGCAGCGATCGTTCTGGATCGCTACTCGACCTGCCTGCTCGGCAACGGCGTCTCCGATCAATTGCTCGCCGCGGTCGTCGATCCGTCGCTCCTCAGCACGCACGGCAACCTCCTGCGGATGGTCTTTCACCCCCTCGGCGCCCGGCGATTCATCGCCAATTGGGATGAAGTGGCACGGCATCTCCTGGGAAGAGCAGAGCGGGAGCTCGGCACCAGTGGAGACGAGGTGGCCGAAGCGCTGCTCGCGGAGCTCCGCGGCTTCGCAGGTCCGTCCAGGCCTCACGGGCCGGAGGCCTTCAGCCCTGGCGATCTCCTCCTGCCGGTCCACATCAGGAAGGACAGCATCGACCTTCGCCTGTTCAGCGCGATCATGACGCTCGGTACGCCGCAGGACGTGACCCTGCAGGAGCTCAGAATCGAGACGTTCTTCCCCGCAGACGAAGCGTCGGAACGTTGCTGGAGGAGCATCACAGGCACGCCCTGAGCCCCCGATCGGTTCGTCGATCTTTGTTCCCCCTGACCTGTCTCGTGCGTTATTAAAGGCGTGTAACATCCTGCAATTCCTGCGAGACGGACTATGCCTGCAAAAGTCGGGAACGAGATTCTTCGCAAGCTTCAGCCCAAGCTGCGCATGATCGCCAACGGCGACACGACCGTGAACGTCGTGCGTGCTGAACGGTGCGCGGCGTTGTCAGTGGTCAAACCCGAGTTGCTGAAAAAGCTGCCCCCGCTGCGTGGCAAGGCGGCCGCGCCGGTCACCCGCAAGGAGGCAAAGAAGAAGCTGAAGGCGCCGCGGCTCAAGGCCATCACGCCCGATGTTCTGACCAATGTCTTCGTCTACCTCGATGACGCGAGAGCCGAGGATCCACCATGGCACGACCGCCCCACCTCGCGCAGCGGCCGCATCATGCAGGTCCAGACCAAGCTCAACGACGTGCCGGCGCTGGCCAGCGCCGCGCATGTGGCCTTTGTCGAGATTGCCGAAGCGCTGAAAGCGCCGATGCCGGCCCTCGCGGAACTGCGACCGAAGGCGCCGGCGGCGGATCTCCGCCGGTTCCCGGGCGCCGCACGACACAAGTACGGCCAGGATGTTCTCATCGGCATCATCGATGTGCAGGGCTTCGATTTCGCCCATTCGGACTTCCTCGATCGCAAGGGGCGCACGCGCTTCGTGCGAATCTGGGATCAAGGTGGCAGCGAGCGTGAGAGCCCCGAAGGCAGCCAATTCAGTTATGGCGCCGAGTTCCATCGGGACCATCTGAACGCTGCACTCAAGGCCGCTCCCGGCCTGGGTCTTCCGGCCACGGACATCGAGAAGCAATCGCAACTGGTCGAAGGGTCGCACGCCACCCATGTCGCCAGCATCTCGGCCGGCAACCGCGGCATCTGCAGGAACGCGGACATCGCCGGTGTGTTGATCTCACTGCCGCAGTCGGACGAAGACCGGAGGCTGTCGTTCTACGACTCCAGCCGGCTGGCCGATGCCATCGACTACCTGCTGCGGCTCGGCGAAGAACTCAACAAGCCGGTCGTCATCAACGTCAGCCTTGCCACCAACGGGCACGCGCACGACGGCAGCGCCGCCGTCACCCGCTGGATCGATGCTGCGTTGACCACGTCGGGGCGAGCAGTTGTCGTTGCTGCCGGCAACTCCGGTCAGGAGCGCGCCGAGTCCGAGAGCGACCTCGGCTTCATCACCGGGAGAATCCACTCGAGCGGCACGATCCCCGCTGCCGGTCTGGTACGTGACCTCGAATGGGTCGTCGTCGGCAACGGCGTCATGGATGTCTCCGAGAACGAGATGGAGGTCTGGTTCAGCGCACAGGATCGAATCGCCGTCTCGGTGAAGCCACCCGGCAAGGAGTGGATCGGCCCGATCGAGCCGCGCGAGTTCATCGAGAACCGCATCATCGAGGACGGGACCGTCCTGAGCGTCTACAACGAGGTCTATCACCCGGCCAACGGCCACAACTACATCAGCCTCTATCTGAGCCCGTTCTTTTCTGCGACCGAGATCGTGGGTGTGCCGGCGGGCACGTGGATGGTGCGCCTGCACGGGCTCGAGATCAGGGACGGCCGGTTCCACGCCTGGATCGAACGCGACGACCCGCAGCAGCTCGGTCGCGTCGCCGAGCGCGAGGCGTGGGCGTTTCCATCGTTCTTCACAGAGAGCTCACTGGTCGACAACACGACGGTGAGCTCGCTCGGGTGCGCGAACCGGGTGATCACCGTGGCCAACCTCGATGCCGTCGCGAACAGGATCAACATCTCCAGCAGCCAGGGTCCGACCCGCGACGGACGGCAGAAGCCGGACATCGCCGCACCCGGCACTGACATCGTCGCAGCCAAGGGGTTTGCCGGCGAGGGCGACGCCTGGATCGGCATGACGGGCACCAGCATGGCCAGTCCGTTCGTCACCGGCGTCGTGGGCCTGATGCTGGCCAAGAACAGACGACTCACCGCCGCTCAGATCGAAGCGATTCTCAAGCGCACGGCCACGCCGCTGCCGGGCGCCGGGTTCGAGTGGACCAACGATGCCGGGTTCGGCGTCATCGATCCGGACGCCGCGCTCGCCGAGGTGGATCAGATCGACCAGCGAAAGGATCTCAAGTAATGCGGCTCACCATGTTTCAGTCGGGGAAGGGCGACTGCCTGCTGCTCGGCGACACCGGCGACGAGACGCGGATCCTCGTCGACGGCGGAATGCCAGACGCCTACAGCGCGCACGTCGCCGCTGGACTCTCCGCGCTTCGAAGCAAGAAGAAGAAGGACATCGACCTCGTGTACGTCTCGCACATCGACCAGGACCACATCGGTGGAGTGCTGAGGATGCTCGACGACGAAGTGCTCTGGAGAGTCCACGAACACCAGATCAAGAACGGCAATCACAAGCACAAGCCGCCGCGGGCGCCGCGGCCACCGAAGATCGGGGGGATCTGGCACAACGGCTTCCGCGATCAACTGCCGAAGAACGCGGAACCGATCGAGGAAACACTTGCCGCGATGGCGCCGGTGCTGTCGGGCGCGGAGCTCGACAGCCTGCGCGAGATCGGCCAGGCCCAGGCGGCGCTGACGTCCAGCGTTGGCGAAGCCATCCGGGTGTCACGGCGCATCGCGCCCAATCAACTCAACATCCCGCTGAACCGGCAGGCGAAGGGCAAGCTGTTCATGCGCCGGAGGGGCCAGAAGCCCATCACGCTCGGCCGGTTCACCATCACGATACTGGCCCCGTCCGCGAAACAACTCGAAGACCTCCGCGTGGAGTGGAAAGAGTGGCTCGACAAGGCGACGAGCCGGAAGTTCCTCACCAAGCTCAGGAAGCAGTCGCGCGCCGACGAGAAAGCGATCGGCGCCGCCGACTTCGATCATCTGTTCGCCATGATTCGATTGCAGGCCGAAGCGTTCGGCGATCCCGACAGCGTCACACCGCCGAACCTCGCGTCTCTGATGCTGCTCGTCGAAGAAGGCTCACAATCGATCCTGCTCACCGGCGACGGCCGCTGGGATCACCTCGTGGAGGGACTCAAGGAGACGGGACACCTCGACGACAGTGGCAAGCCGTTCAACGTGGACATCCTCAAGGTTCCCCATCACGGTTCCAGGAACAACGTCGTGGATACCGATCTCCTCGACCGCGTCATCGCCTCACACTACGTCTTCTGCGGCGACGGCGGCCACGGCAATCCGGCCGTCGACGTGGTCGAGCTCATGGCCAAACGCCGTATGAAGGCAGCCGGCAAATTCAAATTCTGGTTCAACTGCAGCGCGGCAGTCGCAGGCCGGCACGAGGTCGCTCACATGCGAGCGCTGGAACGGAAGGTGCGCGCGCTCGCCAAAGCGAGCAGCGGCCGGATGACGTTCAAGTTTCTCGACGCCGGCGACAGTCTGCGTGTGATCTGATGACCGTCCGGCTAACCGCCTTCGCCAAGGCTACGGTGGTCAAGAAGCCGGACACTACGTCACGCGACGCGACGTTATCCCAGGCGGACGAGGCCGCGACGCGTGGCGACCTTGACCGCCTCGGTCCGGCTGGTCACGCCCAGCTTCTCGAAGAGATGACCGAGGTGCGTCTTCACCGTTCGCTCGCTGATGCCGAGCTCGGTCGCGATCTCCTTGTTGGCTTTGCCATCGGCGAGCAGGCGCAGCGTCGAGAGCTCGCGCGGCGTGAGTTGAACTCGCGTCACATCTTCGGCCAGCTTGGCCGCCGCCGCCGGCGCCAGGTAGGTCTTGCCGGCCAGCACGTCGCGGATGCACGCGATCAGGGCATCGGCCGAGATGTCCTTCAACACGTACGCCTTTGCGCCGGCCCTCAGGGCACGTGAGATCTCTTCGTCGGTGTCGTAGGTCGTCAGGATGATCACACGCGCGCGCGGATCTTTTTCACGCATCCGGCGCACGACCTCGACGCCTTCCATGACCGGCATCCGCAGATCGAGGAGCGTCACATCCGGGTGATATCGATCGAACGCTTCGAGTGCCTCGATGCCGTTGCCGGCTTCTGCGACGACATGGAGATCCTGCTCCTGGTTGATGATGTTAGCCACGCCGGTTCTGAGCAGGGCGTGGTCGTCGACCAGCAGCACGCGTGCGCGCGACGTCGGGGCCGCGACCTCAGTTGACGGCATAGACCTGCGTGGGCAGCGCCAGCGGCTCCCAGGCGAGCACGACCTCCGTGCCGCTGCGCGGAGCCGTGACGATCGTGAGCGAGGCGCCGATACGCTCGGCGCGTTCCTGCATGCTCGTCATCCCGAACCCTGACGACGACTGACCGTGCGTGAACCCGCGGCCGTCGTCCGCGATCGACAGGCGCAACCCGAGTGAGTTGACCGTCGACGCGCGGATCGTGATCCGGCGCGCGCGCGCGTGGCGCAGCGCGTTGGTCAGCGCTTCCTGCACGATGCCGGCAACCTCGCGCTCGACGCCGTCGCCGAAGCGCGGCAGCTCGTCGAGTTCAAGGTCGATCGGCACATCTGCCGTGCGCCGTCCCAGCTCCGCGATGCGCCTGATCGCACGCACGAGATCTTCATCACCGGACACATTCGGCCGGAGCGCCCCGACCGAGCGGCGCGCCTGCACCATGTGCGTCCGCGCGAGCTCGATGGCGGTCCCGATGCTCACGGCTGCGGCCGGCGAGAATACACAGGCTTCGCGCTGAGCCGCCTGCAGCTGCATCAGGATCGCCCCGAAGCCCTGCGCGAGCGTGTCATGGATGTCACGCGCCAGCCGATTGCGCTCCTCGAGGATCGCTTTTCTTCGTTCCTCGACGCGATTGAGCTCGACGAGTCGGTTGTGGTGGAGCGCCAGCGCCGCCTGCCGCGCCATTGCTTCGATCAGCGCGGTGCGCCACCACTGCCCGGGGCACTCCTGATCCTCGACCGCGCAGAGGGTGAACCAGCCAAGGTTGTTGCCGCTCAGCACGAGTGGCGTGATGACCGTCGTGCTCATCCCCTCGTGCTTGAGGAACTCTCGCACCGGCTGCGGCAGGCGTGGATCGTCGTGGTGGTACTCGATTGTCTGATGCCATCCCGCCTCGTGGTCGAAGAGATGCCGGGCCATGACCTGGCGCGGGAAGGTGGTCGTCGTCCACTCCGGGCTCTCGGCTGTGAAGACCCCTTCGTCGAGATGGACCATCCAGAGATCACAGCCTTGCCGATCGTCATCGATCAGCCACACGGCGGCCGCGTGGCTCTCCCCTTCTTCCGCCAGCGTCTTCAGCATGGCGCGGAAGAAGCCGTCGATATCGGGCTCGCGCACGAGCAGATCGACGGCGCACTTCACCACGTCGGTCTGAATCTTCGCGAGGCACTCGGCGCGACGTCTCTCGATGTTCTCGCGGACGAGCGCGGTGCGAAGCACTTCCGGATCGTGGGTATCGAGCGGCAGCGCAGCCGTGCTGGCACTGTCACATTCCACTTCGACGACCGTCTTCGGATCAGACATGACGCCTTCAATTATCAGGCAGGGTCACCCCTCATGACGAGATGGTCTTCACGGCCGAGGAGGACATCGTCCAAAAGTCGTAGATCGCCCTCCGCGGAACGTCGAGGGTGGACCTCAGGCGCATTCCCGAGCCGAGGATGTGTCCACTGCCCGATTGTTGCGGCGCGTCGCAACAGCGAGACTGCCTACTGTATGAAGCTCACTGCCATCGCATCAATCACACTTGCCACACTCTCGGTTGCCTGCGGCACCAATACCGCCGCGCAACCAGCTCCGCCTCCTCCACCAGAGGTCACGGTTGCGCACGTTCTCTCGCGCGACGTCACCGAGTGGGATGAATTCACGGGCCGGTTACAGGCTGTTGACACCGTGGATGTCCGACCGCGGGTTTCGGGCTACGTCGCCGCCGTACGGTTCCACGAAGGCGCCATCGTCCGCCGGGGCGACCTGCTGTTTCAGATCGATCCGCGGCCGTTCCAGGCGGAAGTCGATCGCCTTCGCGCTGAACTCGCCCGCGCACGCGCGACGGGTCAGCGTGCAGAGTCAGAACTGCGGCGTGCGGAACGCCTGAAGGCCGAGAACGCCATCGCGAGCGAGGAGCACGACCGTCGTGCCGCGTTCGCACAGGAGTCGTCCGCGCAGACAGCGGCCATGGAAGCCGCGCTGCGCGCTGCCGAGTTGAACCTCGAGTTCACACAAGTGACTTCTCCGATCGATGGCCGCGTCGGGCGCGCCATCGTCACCGAAGGGAACCTCGTGTCGGGCGGAACCGGCGAGGCCACGCTGCTCACGACGGTGGTCTCGCTCGATCCGGTCTATGCGTACTTCGACGCGGACGAACAGATCTTCCTGAAGTACTCGACCGGTCACGGCGGCGACCCGCGCAGCCGCAAGCCATCGAGCGAGATCCCGATCCGGATGGCGCTGTCCAACGAGGAAGGCTTCCCACGGCAGGGCCGCCTGGACTTCATCGACAACCAGGTCGATGGCGAAACGGGGACGATTCGCGGCCGCGCCGTCTTCCGCAACAGCGATGGCCTGCTGACACCGGGGCTCTTCGTTCGGCTGCGTCTCGCCGCCGCCGGCTCATACGGGGGCCTGCTGATTCAGGACCGCGCGGTCGGCACCGATCTGAGCAAGAAGTTCGTCTACGTCGTGGGACCGAAGCAGGAGATCGAGTACCGCACGGTGACGCTCGGCCCGATCATCGACGGTTTGCGCGTCGTCCGATCGGGATTGGCTGCCGGCGAACCGGTCGTCGTCAACGGCCTGCAGCGAGTGCGGCCTGGCGCGCAGGTGACGCCCGTCGTTGTCGACATGGCGCAGGCCGCGCCGGTCGATGAACCTACCTCTAACTGAGTCAGGTCCATGAGATTCTCGCGCTTCTTCGTCGACAGGCCGATCTTCGCGGCCGTGCTGTCGCTGGTGATCGTCGTCGCCGGCGCTCTCGCTCTCTTCCAGCTGCCGATCAGCGAGTACCCGCAGGTCGTGCCGCCAACCGTCGTCGTCCGTGCGACCTACCCGGGCGCGAACCCGCGCGTGATTGCCGAGACGGTTGCGTCACCGCTCGAGCAGCAGCTCAACGGCGTCGAGGACATGCTCTACATGTTCTCCCAGGCGACGTCCGATGGCCGGATGACGCTCACCGTCACGTTCGCGCTCGGCACCGATCTCGACAACGCGCAGGTGCAGGTGCAGAACCGCGTCGCGCAGGCGCTGCCACGCCTTCCCGCTGAAGTGCAGCGCATCGGTGTCGTCACCGAGAAGTCGACGCCCGATTTCATCATGGTCGTGCACCTGATCTCGCCGGACGAACGCTACGACATGCTCTACCTCTCCAACTTCGCGCACCTGCGCGTGCGCGACGAGCTGGCGCGGATTGCAGGCGTCGGCAGCGCGCAGGTCTTCGGTGCCGGTGAGTACAGCATGCG
>JAICEG010000204.1 GCA_025924295.1 Vicinamibacteria bacterium | reverse complement strand
GTCTGAAGATAGGGGTGATGCGTGAAGACCCAGACGTGTCCGAGCTCGTGCGCAATCGCTGCCTCGATCTCATCGTCGCTCAACGTCGTCAGGAAGCTCGCGTCGATTGACAACAGGAATGGGCCGTTCTCGTCGGAGGGCGCTTCGACGGACATCATCAGCTTGTTGCTCGGCACGATGGAGACAACAACGGGAGCGGGGAGCTCGAGGCGTTCTTTCAGATCGGCGACCACCAGTTGAAGCTTCTCCACCATCGCTGACGAGCCCGCCCGCTCGGCTGCTGACGAGCCCGGCGTGGCAAACACAACCATCGTGAGGATGATGAGGCTGAAGAGGGACCGCCGTACAAGGTCGAGTTCAGAACGCATAGATCGAACGCTCTTTCTGACTTTCCGTCCGTAACCACAATGCTCGGGGGAGCCTGTTGGTGGGAGCGTCGGTGTACACCGACTATCGGCACAAAAAAGGTAACACAGGAGAGAGAAAATTCGTCTCGTTTCTTTACTTATCCAAAAATTTTTGTTGGTAATTTTTTTACACCATCACTCTGGCGCGAGTTCTCACTGGAACTACTTACTCACGATCCGGCTCTAGCGTAGAGCTTCTCGAACCTGGCCTCAACACCTCATACGCGGTGGCTGAGCGATCGGATTTGATAGGAGCGCGGCGGCACGACGAGCGCGATCTCGAGCGTCGCGTGTAAGTCCGCCACTGTTCCCTGCTGGATTTCCTACTGCCCACGAGGGGAGGTCGCACTGGCCATCGGTGGGCTTTGGCACGACCTTGGCCGTCAGTGGTCGTGAGGGAGGGTATGCCCCATCGCCGCTGTCCGGTGTGTCGGAGCCAGGGTCGGTGGTTGGAGGGTCTGTCCGAGGATGCCTACGTGACCTTCTACCGCTGCGATCAATGCGGGACGGTGTGGGTCTATGACCCTGCGAAGGTACAGGAACCGGTTCGGATCGTCATGAGTCGCCCGCCGCCGAGAGACTGAATCGCGATGATGTCTGGGAGTCTCCCGCGGTCCTGGTGGGGCGAAATGCGTTGAGGCTACGTGACTGTGGTGGCCAGGGCCGGAATCGAACCAGCGACACCGTGATTTTCAGTCACGTGCTCTACCAACTGAGCTACCTGGCCCCTGACGCGCACGTCGCAGGGCGTACGAACCTCCACTATAACATGCAGCGTTGACCCCACCGGGAAGGGCGTCGTACGCTGTGAAGGCACCTTCACGCCTCCTCACGCTTCATTTGCCGAAAGAAGATCTCTGATGCGAGTCCTGACCCTGATCGTTGCGTTGGTCATTTGCGGTTGCTCCAAGACGTCCACAGAAGCCGCAAGTCCGGCCGCCGCAGCCGCGGGCGCAGCCGCAGGCTCGCAGGCGACCCCTGCCGCGCCAGCGAAGCCGGTGCCTGCCCAGATTCCTGATGTCGTGGCGCGCGTCAACGGCGAAGCGATCTCCAAGGCGGACTTCGATCGTGCCGTGCAGAATCTCGAGGCGCGCGCGGGGGGCCCCGTTCCGCCCGAGCAGCGCGATCAGGTTCTTCGAGGTGTGCTCGATCAGGTCGTTGGCTATACCGTCCTGGTGCAGGAAGGCCGGGCGCGGAACGTCACCGTTCCGGACAGCGAAGTGGACGCCCGGATCGCACAAGTGCGCGGTCAGTTCCCCTCTGAAGAAGAGTTCACCAAGATGTTGGCCGAGCGAAAGCTGACACTCGATCAAGTGAAGTCGGACGTGCGTCGCGACCTGACGATTACGAAGCTAATCGATGCGGAGATCGCCTCGAAGATCGCCGTGACACCCGAGCAGGTCAACGACTTCTACGCCAAGAATCCCGATCAGTTCAAACAGGGAGAGAGTGTTCGCGCCAGCCACATTCTGATCAGCGTGCCCAAAGATGCCGACGCCGCAGCCAAGGCGCAGGCGCGCACGCAGGCCGAGACCGTCCTCAAGGACGCGAAGGGCGACAAGGACTTCGCGGCGCTCGCCAAGGAGCACTCTGCCGATCCCGGCAGCGCGGCAAACGGTGGTGATCTCGGCTTCTTCCAGCAAGGGCAGATGGTGGGCCCCTTCAACGATGCCGCCTTTACTCTGCCCCCCGGCACGATCAGCGATCTGGTCGAGACCGAGTTCGGGTTCCACATCATCAAGGTGATCGAGAAGAAAGAGGGCCGCATCATTCCGCTCGAAGAGGTGAAGCCACAAGTCGAGCAGTACCTCGAGCGGCTCAATCGTCAGCAGCAGACCGACGCGTTCGTCAACGGGCTCAAGGCCAAGGGCAGGATCGAGATCCTGATCTGACGGTCACCGAGGGAAGAGAGAGACGTGAGCGACGGCGCTCCAGACACGGTCCGCCTCGACGTCTGGCTCGACGTCGCGTGCCTGTTCAAGACACGCTCTGAAGCCAAGCGAGCGTGTGAGGGCGGCAAAGTGCAGGTCAACGGCGACGGCGCCAAGCCTCACCGCACGATCAGGGAAGGCGATCGGGTCCGCATCGGCCGCGGCTTCGGACGGTATCAGGACGTGATCGTTCGCATCGCGATCGATCAGCACGTCAAGAAAACGGAAGCGCGCGCGCTCTACGATGATGTGACGCCGAAGCCGACCACCGAAGAGATCGAGATGCGGCGGATGGAACGGGTGTACCGCGCCGCCGCTCAGGCCGCCGGGACCCCGGACCGCCGACGGCGTCGCGAGATTCGCCGGTTCAAAGAGGGCAGCTAGGCGATAGGATCCCTCCGTGCCCCGCAACCAGGAAGTCATTCGGCAGTGGAAACTGCTCCACGCGCTCGAGTCTTCGCGTCACGGAACGACCATCGACGCCCTGTCCAAGGAACTCGAGGTCACCACCCGTACGATTCGACGCGACCTCGCCGCGCTGCAGGAGGCCGGCTTCGCCCTGTACGACGAACGCGACGACAACGGCCACGTCAAATGGCGCCTCGACGGTCAGGTCCTGAAGGGAATCGATACCGGTTTCACGCTGTCGGAACTCTGTGCGCTGTACCTCAGCCGGAACATCCTCGAGGCTGTCGCGGGCACACCCTTCCAGCGCGATCTCACCAACGCATTCGAGCGGCTCGCCAAGATGCTGTCACCGCGAATGCGAACGTTCCTCGACCGGCTGCCCAGCGTGCTGGTGGCCAAGCCCGGCCCACGCGCTCGCGGCGGCGCGACATCAGCCGACATCGTCGCGCGACTGCTCGAGGCCACATTGCACTTTCGCGTGACCACAATGCGGTACCACTCGGTGTCGAGCGGACGGATCAAGGACTACCTCGTCCACCCCTATCGGCTGGCGTTCGCGCAAGGTGGACTGTACCTGCTGGCCTACGTCCCGGAATACAAGGCGATCCGGACCTTCGCGGTCGACCGCGTTGTCTCAGCCTCACTCGAGAAACAGACCTTCACCGTCACGCAACCAGTCGGCGACGATGTCTTTGCCAACTCGCTCGGAGTAAACACCGGACCGCCCGAGCGAGTAGAGATTGAATTCGATGCTCGTGTGGCCCCCTACGTCCGGGCGCGGGTCTGGCACCCGTCCCAGCAGGTCGAAGATGTGCGCGATGGGGCGATATCGGTCAGACTGAACGTATGTCACGACTGGGGACTGCGAAGTTGGATTCTCAGCTGGGGCCCGTTCGCCCGCGTGGTGTCGCCAGCACGACTGGCCAGCGAAATCCACGCCGACCTGGAGGCAGCCGGCACACGATACGTGACGCCGCCCTCGTGAGCTGCGACTGCGTACGCCTATGAAATCACCACTTCGAATCGCTCTCGTGCTCCTGGCAGTACTCCTTTTCCTGGCCGGGCCATCTCTCGTCCGCTTCTACACCGACTGGCTTTGGTTCGGCGAGGTGGGCTACCAGCGGATCTTCCTGACCATGCTTCAGAGTCAGGGAACGCTCTTCACGATCACATTCGTGCTCGCGACGGCGTGGCTGGCGCTGAATCTGAACATCGCACTGAAGGCCATCGGCAATGTGCGCCCGGTGTTCACGACGCGTGAAGGCATCCAGGTGACGCTTCCTGGCGGGCGGCAACTTCGCACGCTCGCTCTCGGGGCAGCATTGCTGCTCGCCGCGCTCATCGGGCTGTTCCTTGCCGGCCGTTGGCAGGAATGGCTCATGTGGCGTCACGGCGTGCCTTTCGAGGTCCAGGATCCGATCCTCGGGCGCGACGTGTCGTTCTATGTCTTCTCACTTCCCTTCCTGCGCCTGATTCATCGTCTCGCTCAGACGCTGGTCGTGCTCGCAGCATTGAGCACGGCGGCCATCTACCTCGTGTCAGGAAACCTGACGTCAGGTTTCCCGGCGCAGCTGTCGATGTCGCCCAAGGCGCGCCGCCACCTGGTTCTGCTTGGCGCGGCGTTCCTCGCGCTGCTGGCGTGGGGCGCCTGGCTGCAGCGAACGGAACACCTGATCGAATCTTCCGGGCTCATTCATGGCGCCAGCTACGCCGACGTGTACGGGCGCATGCCGGCGGCACTGGTGCTGATGTTTGTTGCGCTCGTCGGCGCCGCGCTTGCCGTGTGGCAGGCGTTCGACCGACGGAACTGGCCGATTCCAGTCGCCATTGGCCTCTATCTGGTCGTCTCGATCGGCGGCGAGGTCTACAGCTCGGTCCTCCAGCGCTTCATCGTGACGCCGAACGAGCAGGTGCGGGAGACCCCGTTCATCGAGCACAACATCGCCGCGACCCGGCAAGCCTTCGGCCTCGAGAACGTCGAGGTGCGGCCGCTGTCGGGCGACGCACTGCTGACCCGCGCCGACATCATGAACAACGGCGCGACGCTGGAGAACGTCCGGCTCTGGGATCACCAGCCGTTGCTCGAAACCTTTGGCCAGATTCAGGAGATTCGCACCTATTACGACTTCACGTCGGTCGATAACGATCGCTATCGCATCAACGGCGCGCTCCGGCAGGTCATGTTGTCGGCGCGCGAGCTGAACTCGGCCAGCCTGCCCAATCGAACCTGGGTCAACGAGCGGTTGACGTTCACGCATGGCTATGGATTGACGCTCGGGCCGGTGAACCAGGTGACGAGCGAGGGCCTTCCGGTATTGTTCGTCCGGGATTTGCCCCCGCAGACCACGGTTGATCTGAAGATCGATGAACCGAGCATCTACTTCGGCGAGCTGACCAACGACTACGTGATCGTCCGAACACAGACGCGCGAGTTCCACTATCCTCGCGGAGACGACAACGTCTTTACCCAATACGAGGGCACTGGCGGGATCTCTCTCGGATCGTTCTGGCGAAAGCTGCTCTTTGCTCTCCGCTTCGGCTCCTATCAGATCGTGCTGAGCGACGACATCGGCCCGGAGAGCCGCATCCTCTTCAACCGCAACATCCGCGAGCGCCTCTTGACGCTGGCGCCGTTCCTACGCTTCCTCGATCAGGATCCCTACCTGGTGGTCGCCGACGGGCGCTTGTTCTGGCTGTACGACGCGTACACGTCCAGCACGTTCTACCCGTACTCGACGCCCGCCGGACCTGTGAACTACATCCGCAACTCGGTGAAGTTCGTCATCGACGCCTACAACGGGACGACCACGGCGTATCTCGCGGATGCCTCTGACCCGATTGCCGCAACCTACGCGCGCATCTTCCCCGATACGTTCAAGCCGCTCGATCAGATGCCGGACAGCCTGCGCCAACACGTCCGCTATCCGGAGGACATCTTCGCGCTGCAGGCGCAGGTCTATGCCACGTATCACATGACTCAGCCCGCGGTGTACTACAACCGCGAGGATCAATGGGAGATCCCCGCCGTCGACGATGGCGGCGAGAGCCGTGCGATGCAGCCGTACTACACGATCATGCGGCTGCCCGGCGAGCCACAAGCCGAGTTCATCCAGATGCTGCCGTTCACGCCACGGCGACGTGACAACCTCGCGGCCTGGCTGGTCGCTCGCAGCGACGGCGAGCACTACGGCAAGATGCGGGTGTTCGAGTTCCCGAAACAGAAGCTCGTGTTCGGTCCGCGCCAGGTCGTCGCACGCATCTCGCAGGACCAGGTTATCGCGCCGCAGATCACGTTGTGGAATCAGCAGGGCTCGCAAGTCATCTGGGGCACGCTGATGGTGATCCCGATCGAGGAGTCACTGATCTACGTGCGCCCGCTCTACCTGCGCGCGTCGGGCGGCCGCATTCCCGAACTGACCCGCGTGATCGTGGCCTACGAGAACCGCATCGTCATGCAGGAGACGCTCGAGGCCGGACTCGCGGAGCTGTTCGGCGGCAAGATGCCACCGCCCCCAACGAGCGAGCTGGACACCGCCGCGCCAGCGCCGGCTGCACCGGCCGAGGGCGCTCCGGCGCCACCAAGCGCGAGCCCCCAGCTCAATGCATTGGCAGCCCAGGCGCGCACCCACTACGACCGCGCCGTCGCGGCGCAGAAGAGTGGCGACTGGGCGACCTACGGTGAGGAACTGCGGCAGCTCGGACAGGTGCTGCAGAAGATGGGGGGTCGCTGATCGCTCTCGGCAATCAACTCCCAAACACCAACTCCCAACTCCCAACGAGTTCAAGCGTCCTCGAAGCGTTGGAAGTTGGAGGTTGGAGATTGGGAGTTTAGAGTGCGCTTCAAGCTGACGATCGAGTACGCCGGCACGCGATACAGCGGCTGGCAAATACAAAAGAACGCGCGCACGATCCAGGGCGAGATCGAGCGCGCGATCACAGCGGCCACCGGCGCCCGCGAGTTCGAGCTCTATGGTTCAGGCCGGACTGACGCCGGCGTCCATGCACTCGCGCAGGTCGCGCATCTCGATCTCACGACGCAGCTTCAGCCCGACGCGCTGATGCGCCGCATCAACGACGACCTGCCAGCGGACATCAACATCCTTCACGTCCAGAAGGTCCGTCACACGTTCCATGCACGACACAGCGCGCGCAGCCGGAGCTACATCTACCAGATTGCGAGGAGGCGCACCGCGTTCGCCAAGCCGTTCGTCTGGTGGGTAAAAGACGATCTCGATCTCACCCGCATGCGAGCCGTCGCCGTGCGGCTCGTCGGCTTTCATGACTTCCGTTCGTTCTCCGATGACGACCCCGGTGAGAAGTCGACGAAAGTCAGCCTGAGCGCCCTCGAGATCCACGAGCGTGGCGACCTCCTCGTCTTTCGAGTCGAAGGCTCGCACTTCATCTGGAAGATGGTCCGCCGGCTGGTCGGCGTGATCGTCGAAGTCGGGCGCGGCGGGCTGACCGTGGATGAAGCGATCGCGATGCTGTCGAATGATTCCGACGTGCCGGCCCGGCTCACGGCACCGGCGTCAGGCCTCTTCCTCGAACAGGTGCGCTATGAAGGCGACCCGGTCATAACCGGATCGCCTCCTGTCGCCGTGCCGTCCTGGCGATAGACAACTCCCAAATACCAGCCTCCAACCACCAAGCTCCGTGGCCTCGTGCGTTTGGATTTGGAACTTGGGAGTTGGTAGTTGGAAGTTCGGGTTATGGCCTGTTGCTTGCCGGCGGCGTGATGCCATTGAGCCGCAGATACACGACGAGCTGACCGTAGATGTCCTGGCTGTGCGTCATCGCGAAATAGATCACCCGCAAGCGGCTCGCCGTCGCGCCAAGGAACGGCAGCGACGCAACGCGCTCAGCGAGCTGTGTGTCGTTGAATTCCTTGAGCACGGCCGCGCCGTAGTCGTTGACCTGTCGCAGAGCGGCCACGATCTCGGTCTTCGTGGCGGCCTTGGGGTTGACCATCGGTGCGGGCGTCTTGCCACCGAGGGTGCTGACAAGCTTCAGATCAATCATGGCCACGTGCATCAGCCGTTCCCCGAAGCTCTGTTGCGCTGGCGTGGGCTTGGCTCCGTATTTGTCCTCCGGCATGGCTTCGGCCACACCAATGAGAAGACCATAGCCTCTGCCCCAGTCACCCTGGACGTCGCACGCCACGGTCGTGCACGCGGGCGCGCCTCCCCGTCCCTGCGCCTGCGCGTTTGGTGCCACCGTCATCACCGCGAGAGTGCCCATCATCAGAACCAGTCCGCGTTTCATGAAGCCTCCTGAGAAAAAATCTACAGTGTCTCTTTCAACAGATCCAGCAGGCGCCGCCAATGGAGCGCGGCGGCCTCATCGTCGTACGCGATATGGCCTGTCACCGCAAAGCCATGCTTCGCCTTCGGGTAGATCTCCATGGTGTGTCGAACGCCTGCATCCGTCAGCGCAGCTTCGAGTCGAACCTGCTGCTCCGGCGGAAAGCTCGCGTCGATTTCGGCAGCACCGATGTATACGCGCGCCCGCATCGTCGCGGCCAGACGATGAGGGCTGTCCGGCTTGTCGGTGGCCAGCGAGCCGCCGTGGAACGATGCGGCAACAACGATTCGCTCCGGAAATGTACCCGCCGCGGTGAGGGCGTAACCACCGCCCATGCAGTAGCCCAGTGTGCCGAGATTGCCACGCCGCACCGAGGAATGCCGATCGAGCCGTTCGATCACCTGCCGCGTATCCTCCATGATCATCTTCTGGTTGATCGACGCGATCATCCCCTTGAAGCGCTCGCGCTCGGGGCCCTCGGTCGCGACCACGTCCGGCGCGAAGGGAGCGAACGGTGTCCGATAGTAGAGGTTCGGCAACGTGACAGCATACCCGTTCGATGCGAGGCGCTGCGCCATTTCTGCAAGCGCGGGGCGAATACCGAAGGCGTCCATGTAGAGTACGATGGCCGGCCAGGGACCGCTTCCCGTTTCAGGAGTGAAGACGTGCACATCGAGCACGCCATCGTTGGTCTTCAGATCGATCCGCTCGCCGATCATCTCATCACCTCTCGGCCTGCCAGGGCGCCGAGGCATTCTAGCTGACGTCTGACTTGCCAGGTCGTCGAACTTCGAGAGTCACGGGCGGCGCGC
>JAICEG010000203.1 GCA_025924295.1 Vicinamibacteria bacterium | reverse complement strand
CCGTCCGGCGGCGGCAAGTCCACCTTGTGCCGGACGATCAACCGGCTGGAGACGATCGATCGCGGCATCATCCGCTTCGACGGGCGGCCTCTGCCCGAAGAGGGAAGTGCATTGGCCCGGCTGCGCTCGGAGGTCGGCATGTTTGGCAGTCGCGTGAGCAGCGCGATTGTCGTGGCGGTGATCTACATCGGGCTCAGCATGGCGCTCAGCGCGCTGGCGCATCGACTGGAGCAGCGAAGCCGCTCGACGGCCATCGCGGAATAAACCTGCCGCCTCCAGGGTCATGACTGATAGCGGGGCCCGGAGGGTGGCACTGTGTGGAGAAGATTGGGACGAGCACTGTGGGCGCTGGCCCTGATTGCAGCCACGGCCGGTGTTGCCCGGGCGCAGGACGTGCTCACGATTTCCGGTTCGGTCACGACATGGGTCGATGGCGTTGCCGTGTCCGGCGCTGTCGTATCCGTCGTTGGCACGAGCCTGGCCGCGACGACAGACGCTGACGGCCGGTACACGCTCCAGGTGCCGGTCGCCGTACGGGGAGAGCGTCTGCAACTGAAAGTCGATGGCCTGGGCCTCCCCCCGAAGTTCGTCGACGTCGAGACAGACTCGCCGACGGTCACCGCTGATGTGACGCTGACGCTCGCCTTCTCGCAGGAGATCACCGTGGGCTCGCGCGTGGCCCGTGATGAATCCGAGAAGGCGGTGCCGGTCGACATCATCACGCGCAGCCAGATAGCGGCGAGCGGATACACCGAGACGGCACAGGTGATTGCGTCGCTCGCGCCGTCGCTCAACTTCCCTCGTCCGACCATCACCGACGGCACGGACACCGTCAGGCCCGCGACGCTGCGGGGACTGGGACCGGACCAGGTGCTCGTCCTGATCAACGGAAAGCGGCGCCACCAGAGCGCGCTGGTGCACTTGAACAACAGCATCGGACGAGGGTCCACGGGAGTCGACCTCAACGCGATTCCGCTGGCGGCCATCGATCACATCGAGGTGCTGCGCGATGGTGCGGCAGCACAGTACGGCTCGGACGCTATTGCCGGCGTCATCAATCTCGTGCTCGCGGGAGGTGTGACCCGCCCGTCAGTGACGGCGAACGTCGGATTGTCCACCGGTTCCTTCGCGGGCAACCGATGCACATCGGACGGCCTCTCGTGCGTCGTCGGGGACGACATCGGCTTCTCCGATGGCGGCCTGGCCGACGTCGCCGGCTCCTGGGGCATTGCCGCCGGCAAAGGGAGTGTCACCGTAGCGGCGGAGTACCGGCATCACAATCGGACGAACCGGGCGTCATCCGACCCGCGCGACCAGATCGTCCAGGGCGACGGCGGCAGCAACGGCGTGGGGCAGCCGAACCATCGCTGGGGTGACCCCGACACTCGCGACGTGTTGACGTTCGTGAATGCCAGCCTCCCGCTCGACCCGTCGCAGACGCATTTTCTGTATGCGTTCGGCGGCTTCAGCCAGCGGGCTGCGAACAGTGCGGGCTTCTTCCGGCGCGCGATCGATGCACGGACGTGGCCGCAGATCTACCCGAGCGGGTTCCTCCCAGTGATCGAACCGACAGTGATCGATGCGTCTGCAACCGTGGGCGCCCATGGCGCCCGCGGGAGATGGACCTATGACATCAGTGGGCAGTACGGCCGCAATAGTTTTGCCTTTGACGTTGACGACTCACTCAACGTATCGCTGGGCCCGGCATCGACGAAGACCACGTTCGACGCCGGGACTCTTTCGCTCGATCAGTTCGTCGCCAACGCCGGCGTTGGCCGCGCGCTGCGCGTGAAAGGATTCACCGGTCCCCTGAACGTCGCGTTCGGGGCCGAGTATCGACATGAGAACTATGAGATTCGCGCGGGCGAGCCCGATTCCTATCGCGATGGTGGAGTGCCGAACCAGTTCGGCGGTCCAGGCGCCATTGGTGCACAGGTGTTTCCAGGCTTCCGGCCCACGAACGAGGTGACCGCGTCGCGTGACAACGCGGCGGCATACGTCGACGTGGAAGGCGATCTGCGCCGGTGGCTGCGGCTCGGTGCGGCCGCGCGGACGGAACACTACAGCGACTTCGGAGGCACGCTGGACGGCAAGATCACCGCACGGCTTCAGCCCGTGCGATCGTTCATTGTCCGCAGTTCGGTCAGCAGCGGTTTCCGCGCACCGTCGCTCGCTCAGTCGTATTTTTCCTCGACCGCTACCAACTTCCTGAACCTTGGCCAGGGACTCGTGCCGGTCGAGTCGCTGACGCTGCCGGTCGATTCCGCCCCGGCGCAGGTGCTTGGCGCCGTCGCACTGAAACCGGAGCAATCGCGCCACGTCACCGGGGGCGTCGTGATCACGCCCATGACGCCGCTCGAGATCACCGTGGACTATTACCGGATCGCGATCGACGACAGGATCGTGCTGTCGGGCAACTTCACTGCTGCGCCTATCGCCGCACTCCTGGCGCCGTTCGGAGCAAACAGCGCCCGATTCTTCACCAACGCGATCGACACGCGTACTGACGGCGTGGACGTCACGTCGAGCTATCGACTCGCCTTGGGCACGGGCGACCTGCTCCTCCTCGCCGGGTATAACCACTCGACTACCGACATCGTTGGGTCGGTCGCCACGCCCCCGCAACTGGAGGCCTACTCGTCCGTGCTCTTCGATCGCATCGAGCGTCGCCGCATCGAATGCGCTCAGCCACACAACAACCTGAGGCTCGGCGGCTACTGGGCGACGGCCCGCTTCGGTGTGGACGTTCACGCGCTGCGCTATGGAGCCTTCTGCAGCTTCACCCTGAATCCCGCCGATGACCAGGAGTACGCGGCGAAGTGGTTGACCGACGTACAGGGGTCGTACCGGGTTGGCCCGTACCGGTTTGCGATCGGCGCGCAGAACCTCTTCGACGTCTTTCCCGACCGCAACTCGACGGTCAACTCCTTCAACGGCATCCAGACGTTTCCGAGCCATTCACCATTCGGGATGAACGGACGGACGATCTACGCGCGCATCGGTCGCGTCTTCTAGCTCACGTTTCACGTCGATGTCGCGCGCGAGGCACAGACGATTGAGAAGAGTCGAGAACGCCGCCTGGCCGGGATTGATGGCCTCACTCGCGTTGGCGGCGGCAGTCGTGCTCGACGTAGATCCGTGCTCCTCGTCGCGCGTCAGCATGACTGCATCGATGTGGCCGGCGCACATGCAAGGGAGCGCGGCAGGTACGACACCATCGACCGCACAGAAGGGGGCCGGTTCGTACGCGTCGACGTCGAGCCGGCGTATGGCGATGAGCCTCGCCGACGCAGGTGCGCCAATCCGGCCGGCCCGAACGCCGCCGGCAATGCACGTCGTCCCATCCCACGATACGAGGCCTGCGACATCTCGGCACGTTGCGCCCGCCAAGCCAGGCCCCCTGGTGCGGGACGCGGCGCCATGTTCGAGCGCCCGGTAGATCCCGACCGCCGCGAGTTGCCCGAGACTGATGAGCCTGTGCGAAAACCTGCGCTAGACTCGCCACGAGGAGGGCACTCGACGCGGTGGCGAAAAAAAAGAAACAGGCGACTCGACGAAAGAAGGCCGCGGCAAAATCCGTCGGCCTCACAACCGCGGAGGTGCGTGCCTCTCAGGATGCACATGTCCGCGAACTGACCGCGTCCGTCGACCACGATGGTGGCGCGGTGCTTGGGAGCTACAGCGACCCGTTTGGAGGTACGCCCGTTCTCCTCGTTGCGCTGCCGATCGATTCGGTCGAGCCGACACCCTATCAGCGCGATCCCTCGGAGCCTCATGTCAAGCGGCTGATGACGGTGATCGAGAAGGTCGGCCGGTTTCTCGATCCGCTCGTGATCGTGCGCGACGACGGCCGCTACTGGACGCCGAACGGCAACCACCGGCTGCAGGCGATGAGAAAGCTGGGGGCCAGGACGATCACCGGGCTGCTCGTTCCGGAATCCGATGTTGCCTTCAAGATCCTGGCGCTGAACACCGAGAAGGCGCACAACGTCAAGGAGAAGTCGCTCGAGGTGATTCGCATGGCGCGCGCGCTGGCCGAGCGCGGCGAGGGACGCGAGAGCGACCATGCCTTCGAATTCGAAGAGGCGCCCTACCTCACACTCGGCGCGGCCTACGAGCAGCGGCGGAGCCTCGGCGGCGGTGGCTATCACAGCGTGCTTCGGCGGATCGACGATTTCCTCGACGACTCGCTCGCGAAATCTGTGCGCGAACGCGAGCGGCGGGCCGCGAAGCTGCTGAAACTGGATGACGCGGTCGGAAAGGTCGTCACCGCGTTGAAGGAGAAAGGACTGACCAGCCCGTACCTCCGGCCATTCGTCATCGCGCGCATCAACCCGATTCGCTTCTCGAAGTCGACCGAGTTCGACTTCGACGAGGTGATGGACAAGATGATCGCCTCGGCCGGCCGCTTCAACGTGGACCGAGTGAAGCAGGAAGACGTGGCCAAGGTCGGCGGCGCCCCGCCTGACGAGGGCTGACGCTCAGCCTGGATCCTGCGCCGCGACGAACCTCCGCCGTCTGTTCACGCGTCATATCGGGTAACCATGACCAGACTGCGAATCGTCGCGTTGGACGACACGGTGGTATTTCCCGGCATGCCGATCACGCTGCCGGTCGATGTGGGCCAGGACGACAAGGTGCTCCTGGTGCCGCGCCACGGCCATACCTACGGGAGCGTGGGCGTCGTGGCTGAAGTGTCAGAGCGCATGCGGCTTGCCGGCCGCGGGCTGGCAGCCTCCCTGACCGCACTCCATCGCGGGGTGCCCGGCAAGGCATCGACCGATGCAGACGGGGTGCTGCGCGTCGACGTCGAAGCACGTCCGGATCAAGCGCCGCCCGGCACGCTGACGCACGAGCTGGAACGCGAGTATCGCGCCGTGGTCGACGAGATTCTCGAGCTCCGTGGCGACGACGGCCGGATCCGCGCGTTCGTCCGCTCGATCACCGACGCCGGTGCTCTTGCCGACACGGCTGGCTATTCCCCGGATCTGAATTTCAATCAGAAGCGTCAGCTGCTCGAGACGCTCGATGTCGTGGAGCGGCTCAAGCTCGCGCTGCAACTTCAGCGGGAGAGGCTTGCAGAACTGCAGGTCCGCAAACGCATCCAGGACGACGTCGAGGACGGCGCGCAGAAGCAGCAACGCGAGTACTTCCTCCGCCGCCAGATGGAGGCGATCCGTAAGGAGCTCGGTGAAGAAGACGGCTCCGTCGTCGAGGAGTACCGCCAGAAGATTGCCGACGCGGGAATGCCCGACGCCGTGCGTGAGCAGGCCCAGCGCGAGCTCGGCCGCCTCGAGCGCATGGGCGATTCGAATGCCGAATCCGGAGTGATCCGGACCTATCTCGACTGGCTTCTCGCTGTCCCGTGGGCGAAGCGATCCGAGGAGCGTCTCGATCCTCTCTTCGCCCGCGATGTCCTCGATGCCGACCACGAGGGCCTTGACGATGTGAAGAAGCGGATCACCGAATACCTCGCCGTTCGGAAGCTTCGCAGCGAACGGGGCATGGCTGACACGCGCCGTTCGGGTGTGATCCTCACGTTGATTGGCCCTCCCGGGACGGGCAAGACTTCGATCGGTGAATCGATCGCCCGCGCGACCGGGCGGCAGTTCGTGCGCATGTCGCTTGGCGGCGTTCGTGATGAAGCAGAGATCCGCGGGCACCGGCGCACCTACATCGGCGCGCTGCCGGGCAGGCTCGTGAGAGCCCTGCGCGACGCCGGCACGATGAATCCCGTGATCATGCTGGACGAGGTTGACAAGCTCGGTGCCGACTGGCGCGGCGATCCGTCAGCGGCGCTGCTCGAGGTACTCGATCCGGCGCAGAACCATGCCTTCCGTGATCACTACCTCGACATCGAGCTCGATCTCTCCCAGGTGTTGTTCGTCGCCACCGCGAACGTGGCTGACACCATTCCTGCGGCGCTGTTCGACCGCATGGAGGTGATCCGCTTCGACGGATATACGACCGAGGAGAAGGTCGCGATCGCTCGTCGTCATCTCTGGCCGCGTCAAGTCGAGCGGAATGGTCTTCGCGCGGAGGAGGTCGACGTCACGGACGCGATTCTTCGGGCCATCGTGGCAGATTACACGCGCGAGGCAGGCGTCCGTCAGCTGGAGCGAGAGCTTGGCACGTTGCTTCGCAGAACGGCCACGCGCATCGCCTCTGGCGCTGGCCCGGCGCCCGTGACGATTGATCCGCCAGCCGTTCGGGATGCACTCGGACGCCCAAAGGTCTTCCACGAGGCCGCAGTTCGGACGGCGGTTCCGGGTGTGGCCACCGGCCTCGCGGTGACGGGAGTTGGCGGCGACGTGCTGTTCGTCGAAGCCGCGGCGATGCCGGGCAAAGGCGGATTGGTACTGACGGGCCAACTGGGCGATGTCATGAAGGAGTCCGCTCGCATCGCGCTGACCTACGTGAAGAGTCATGCGGCCGAGCTCGGCATCGAAGAACACGCGCTCGATGGGCGCGAGGTGCACGTCCACGTGCCGGCAGGTGCGATTCCGAAGGACGGACCAAGCGCCGGGATCACGATGGTGACGGCGATCGCGTCGCTGCTGACCGGCCGGCCGGTGAAGAGCACGATCGGGATGACCGGGGAAGTGACTCTTCAGGGGCGAGTCCTGCCCATCGGTGGCCTGAAACAGAAAGTGCTGGCCGCGCACGCTGCCGGGCTGACGGAGGTCATCGTGCCCGAACGCAACCAGCACGACATCGACGACGTCCCCGCCGACGTGCGGGACCGCATGCGGTTCCACATCGTCGGCTCGGTGGACGAGGTGCTCACGGCCGCGTTGGAACCACTGGGGGTTGCAAAAGCCGCATAGGCTGCTGAACCCGGATGTTCTCCCGAGCGTCGAAAAGGATAGGGGTCGGTGGCGCCTGCCTCGATCCCTCGGGAGACCATTCGTGGCCTCGAGGAGACCGAGTTCGGTGCCGACCTGACTGTTCGAGTCTCGAGTCGAGAGGTTGAGCGAACCGACGTTCGCGGCAGCGGCTGGGAACCGTATCCGTGGGGCACCTGGGGCTTTCACCCGCGGTGGGGCTACTACAGGCGACCGTGGGGGTACTGGGGCCGTTACGGATACGGAGGCGATGTCTGGACGCGTCGCTACATCGAAGGCTCGGTACTGATCGATGTGATCGATCGCGACGCCGGGCAACTCGTGTACCGCGTTGAAGTGTCAGACGAGACCGGAAGCAATCTCGATAAGTTCGTGACCAGGACGGTTGACAAGGCGTTCAAGAAGTTTCCCGTGAAGGAAACTTCGGACTGAGGGTCAACCGCACGAGACGTTCTTCACGACGTCCTGCTCGTCGAGTCCGAGATTCAGTCGCCAGGCGGCATACTCCAACGTGACTGCCTGATTGGGGCGAAGGAAGCGAGCCGTTTTCGCCCCGGCATCGCGACGGGCGCGCTCGAGCAGGTCATCGCTCGCCTTCTGACCGATCGCCCACTGTGCCCGGGAAACCTCGCATTCTGCGGATTGCGGGGGAGTTGTTGAGTCCGATGGCGGGGCCGACGGACCCGGAGTCGGCGCGGCCGATCCTGTGTTGTTACTGGCGCTGTCACATCCCGCGGTCAGCCATCCCGCGACGAGTAGTCCGGCTATCAATCCTATTGGTAAACGCATAGTCATTTCGTGATCCCGATGAACCTCCGGCGCTAATGACGCCGACAGAGCAGAGCTGGCGAGGCTAGATATGGAAGATCGATGCCACGGACGACTCGCTCCATGGTTGACGTGGTCTTCATGCATGAGCTTCGGGGTGTCCTCGCGCTGCCTCGTTTGGTGTATCACTTGCGACTCCACTCCGCGACGCCCTGGCTGGCAACGCCGACGTTGTTGCTCTTGAGCCACTGCTGTGCGAGGCGGTCCTGCCGTACGTGGCCGTCCAGAAAGGCTAGCGCCGCCGATTGCAGCCAGAGCGCGATCTCGTCGCACTTCGCCTGATCGACGCCGAGTTGCGCGCACTTGTTGGTGTTCATGGCGAACAAGGTGTGAAAGGCGTCGGCATCGTGGACGTAGATGCGGTACTTGTTGCGCGATGATGCCATGCGGTCGAAGTTCAATCGGCGCCCGTACGGCGTATCCCCGGGACACGAGCCGGGCTCTTCACCTGGGTTACAGGTGTTGTCGCCGTCGCCCGTGCCGATCAGCACCGGCTTGGTAATCGGCGCCCATGAGTGCAGCGGTCTCTGGAAATCGGTATCGAAGAACCCTTCGGTGCCGGGCTGTTGCGGCGAGAAGGCGAGAAACGCCACCGGCCGCGGATCGGCCAGCGACCGTGGAGTGCCGGTGAAGTTCCGCAGCGCGCCTGCGACGGTGAGCGTCGCGCCCGCACCGGCGGAGTGTCCACCAACGGCGATGCGTTGGAGATCGATTCGCCCGCGCAGGTCGCCCTCGCGGTTCATCCTCTCCAGTTCATCGATCACGGCGCTGATATCGAAGGGGCGATCCCAGTTCAGGTGTTTGAACACGTCGCAGGTCGCCGCATCCAGGATGCCGATGGCCTGGCACAACGCGGTCCGATCGAGGCGCGGCGTGTGCGCGATGCTGATGGTCAGGTAACCGGCCGAGGCCGTCAGGTCGCTCCAGGCGGGCAGACTGTTCGCCGGCTCGTCTTTGCCTTCGGCTCCGCCGTGTGACCAGATCACGACCGGCATCGGGACTGGTGCACCAGTCGGGGTGCGCACGGCGAACTCGATGGTGCGCTTCTGGTCGGTTTCGTCGATATAGGTCGTCTGGCTCGGCGTCGGCACGAACGAGAACTGCGTGGCGGGGAAGTACAGGCAATCTGACGTCAACGTCTGGCCGCAGGTCGGCGCTTGAGCGTGGAGCGCGCCAAAGAGCCCGCAGGATAAAACCGTAACGAAGACCGCGGAGGCCGCTAAACCGTGACGCATGACTTCAACTCCT
>JAICEG010000202.1 GCA_025924295.1 Vicinamibacteria bacterium | reverse complement strand
GTAGCCGCGCCTCCGACGACGTCGACCGCCGCGCGCTGAGAACCGAGTGTCAGTCTCTGGACTCTGGAGGATGTGATGTCACGGAAACTTTGTGCGGTAGCGCTTGCCGCCGGTGTCGGACTCCTCGTCGCGGTCGTCCCTCTTCTCGCACACCATTCCGAGGCGGCCGAGTTCGACGCCACGAAGCCGGTCAAAGTCAGCGGCGTGGTCAAGAAGGTTGAGTGGACCAACCCTCACATCTGGTTCTACGTCGAGGGCAAGGACGAGATCTCGGGCCAGGCCGCGGTGTGGGGGTTTTCGGGAGCCGCGCCCAACGGGCTCAGGCGACGCGGAATCACCAGAGAGACGTTGAAGGTCGGTGACAAGGTGAACGTGCAGGGCATCAGGGCCAAGGACGGCTCACCCAACGCTGCCAGCCGCGGCGTGACGTTCGCCGACGGCCGGCAGGTATTCACCGCCTCGGCAGAGACGCCGACTCCCAAGTAGGGCGAAAGAGAGACTGACATGAAGAGCATCCTTGGCGCGTGCGCTCTCGCGGCGCTCGCCTCGATCGTCATCAGCGCCCAGGCCTCCAAGCCCGCTCCTCGCCTGGCCAATGGCAAACCGGACTTCACCGGCGTCTGGGATCATCCGCGCGTCGGCGATATCAGCAGGGACGTCAAGGGGGCGTGTGCGTCGGGAGGCCGCGGCTGCTCGAACGTCGTGAGCGGTGAGCTGTTGTTCACGCCAGCGGGGAAGGCGGAATGGGACAAGAACAACAAGCCGACGACCTACGACTACGGCGCGCGCTGCCAGCCGTGGGGATTCGTTCGTGCCTACAACACGCCGTACCCGCACGCCTACGTCCATCATCCCGATCGTCTCGCGATCATGTGGGAGCAGGACAATCGGTTCCACATGGTGCCGACGGACGGACGCGAACTGCCTAAAGATCTCGAACCCACGTGGATGGGGACTTCGGTCGGGAAATGGGAAGGGGACACGCTCGTGATCACGACCGCGGGTTTCAACGGCCGCACGTGGCTCGACACTGCGCAACATCCTCATAGCGATGCGCTGCGGCTGACCATCCGGATGACGCGACCCGACTTCGATCACCTGAACTGGGACATCACCATCGAGGATCCGAAGTACTACCAGAAGCCCATCAGGAACTCGCGGACCTTCGTGCTCATGGAAAAAGGATCCGAGCTGTTCGAGTACGCCTGCGCCGAGAACAACCGCTGCGAAGGCGGCAAGTGTGCCGAGGCCGACGTGCAAAAGGATCAGAAACCGTAGGCCCCGCTCGGTTACAACTGCGCGTCGATACGACGCCGACCGGAGGATTCGACCATGATGACGCGGTCGCTCCTTCTCACCATTCTCCTGTTCGCCGCAGTCCCGCCGTCCGCCGGCCGAGACGAGGTTTCGGCCGCAGCACAAGACAAAACGCGAATCGACGTCACGGGTACGTGGTCCTTTCAGGTCGCGACGTCCGCCGGGTCAGGGACGCCGACCGTGACGTTCAAACAGGCCGGCGAGACGCTGACGGGGCATTACTCGTCCAGCAACCTCGGCGAAGCCGATCTCACCGGAACCGTCCGGGGGCGTGACATCGCGTTCAAGTTCATCGGCACCGTACAGGGCATGTCTGTCGATGTTGCCTACACCGGCACGATTGAGAGCAACGACACGATGAAGGGCACGCTGGATATCGGAGGGTTGGCACAGGGGACTTTTACCGGAAAACGACAATAAGCCGTTTGCAGGGGAGGGTGAATCATGTGGCGACCCATGCAGCGAACCGCGCTCGTGGTAACGGCCCTCGGCACTCTGTGGCTTTCGGTGGGAACCTCGGGCCAGTCGACGATCGCCCCGTCCACTCGAAACGGGGAATGGCCGCATTACACCGCTGACCTGCGCGGCACGAAGTACTCACCTCTCGACCAGATCAACGCGAGCAACTTCAACAAGCTCGAAGTGGCCTGGCGCTTCAAGACCGACAGTCTCGGGACCCGGCCTGAATACAAGCTGGAAGGCACCCCTCTCATGGTGGGCGGCGTGCTCTACACGACGGGCGGCACGCGCAGAGCAGTCGTTGCTCTCGACGCGCAGAGCGGCGAGCTGTTGTGGGTGCATCGCTACCCCGAGGGCCCGCGCGGGGCGGCTGCGCCGCGCCAACTCTCCGGGCGCGGTCTCGCGTACTGGAGCGATGGCCGGGGCGACGACCGCGTGTTGTACGTGACGCCGGGCTACCGTCTCATCGCGCTGAACGCGAAAACGGGCCTGCCGATCAAGTCGTTTGGCAGGGACGGCATCGTCGACCTGAAGGTCGGCGTGGTGGTCGGCACGGGCCAGCCGATCGATCTCGAAACTGGAGAGATCGGTCTGCACTCCACTCCGACCGTCGTCAGGGACAGCATCATCGTCGGATCGTCGATGAAGGAAGGGATGACGATCACGACCCACAACAACACCACGGGACTGGTTCGCGCATTCGATGCCCGCACCGGGAAGCTGCAGTGGACGTTCAACACGATTCCCCGTCCGGGTGAATTCGGCAACGATACCTGGCTGAATGGCTCGTGGGCGGTCAATGGCAATACGGGCGTGTGGACGCAGATCACGGTGGACGAGGAACTGGGTCTCGCTTATCTCCCAGTCGAATCGCCCTCGTCCGACTACTACGGCGGCAAGCGCCCTGGAAACAATCTGTTTGGGGAGAGCCTCGTCTGTGTCGATCTCAAGACCGGCCAGAGAAAGTGGCACTTTCAGCTCGTGCATCACCCGATCTGGGACCACGACATCTCCTCGGCACCGATTCTTCTCGACGTGACGATCGACGGGAAGCTGCGCAAGCTGGTGGCGCAGCCAAGTAAACAAACGTTCCTGTACGTGTTCGACCGTGTCACGGGAGAGCCGATCTGGCCGATTGTCGAGACGCCGGTGCCGCAGGGCGACGTACCAGGCGAGTGGTACTCACCGACGCAGCCGATCCCGAGCAAGCCGCCAGCCTACGGGCGGCCCGGGCTCAGGATTCCCGATGAGTTGATCGACTTCACGCCCGACATGCGCGCGCAGGCGATCGAAAACATGAAGCGTTACAAGTGGGGCGGCGACTATCCGTACAGCGGGACGCTCTACAACCCGCCGATCGTCGGCAACGTCAACGGACTGCTCGGTGCGCTCAACCTTGGCAACGCCGCCGGCGGAACCAACTGGCCAGGAGCGGGCGCCGATCCGGAGACCGGTATCGTCTACGCGCAAGCCAACATGTCAGCGTTCACGCCGGAATCGGTGGCTCCACCGCCACCCGGATTCTCAGACCTCCCGTACCAGGCCGGTGTCGTCGGGCAGCAGTTCCGTCTGCGTGTTGCCGCGGGGACCGGCACATACGCGGACGTGCGGCAGGCGCAGCGCGCGGCGGTCGAGGCAGCCACCTCACCTGCCCCTGCCGCCGGCGCACCGCCGGCACAAGCGTTCAATGCCGTCGAAGGTCTGTCGATGGTCAAGCCTCCCTACGGTGTGCTCTCGGCGATCGATCTCAGGACAGGCGAACTGAAGTGGCAGGTGCCCCACGGCGATACCCCGGATGCCGTGCGCAACCATCCGAAGTTGAAGGGCATGACCATTCCGAAGACCGGGCAAGGCGGCAGCGTCGGTGTGCTCGTGACCAGGACCCTGGTCATTGCCGCCGATCCCCAGGTCACCACGACGTCGGGTCGTCCGCGCGGCGCGATGATGCGCGCGTACGACAAGAACACCGGGGCGGAAGTGGGCGCCGTCTGGATGCCGGCGCAGGTGAGTGGCTCGCCGATGACCTACCGGATCGGCGGGCGCCAGTACATCGTGATCGCCGTGAGCGGCGGCAACTACTCCGGCGAGTACATCGCGTTTGCGTTACCGGCGTCGGACATCAGCGACACCGGCGGCGGGACGCGGCAGTGATGCACGCAGGATCAAGAGAGAGGCATCAATGACATAGGCGCGCTTGGCTGCGCTGGGACCATTAACTCGAAAAAGGAGGAATCGATGCCAACGGTTGCCTTCGGATTCGTGGTGGGACTTGCGTGTGTCGTCGTGCTCTGGCCGGCCGGGGTCTCCGCCCAGAGCGAGATCGCAGGCGTCGTCAGGGACGCGTCGGGCGGCGTGCTGCCGGGCGTGACGGTCGAAGCAGCCAGTCCCGCGCTCATCGAGAAAGCGCGCGCCGCAGTGACCGATGGAGGCGGCAACTACCGAATCGTCAGTCTGCGGCCCGGCCTCTACACGGTGACCTTCTCGTTGCCCGGGTTCGCCACGGTGCATCGCGAGGGGATCGAGCTGACATCCAATTTCACGGCAGCCGTGAACGCCGAGATGAAACTCGGCGCGCTCGAGGAGACCGTCACCGTGACTGGCGAGTCGCCAATCGTCGACACCCAGAGCATCACGTCTCGCACGGTCATGACGCGAGAGGTGCTCGATGTGCTGCCGACCGGCCGCAACATCCAGGCGGTTGGCATCATGATTCCGGGTACGAATCTGGCGCCCGGGGGCGGAGGCGCGCTGTCGCGCGATGTCGGCGGTTCAGGATCGTTGCAGCAATCGCCGCTGCAATACCGCGGCTCGGGCGACACGGTGCAGACGATCGAAGGTCTGCGGTTGAACAACCTCGAGGCGCAGGGGCAGTACAGCGGTGTGTACTGGAACGACGCGAGCTTCGAGGAATTGAGCTACATCACGGGCGCCGATTCCGCCGAGATGGGACAGGGCGGCATCCGCGTCAACATGGTCCCGCGCGACGGAGGCAATGCGCTCCGCGGTCAGATCTTTGCCAACTTCGCGGACGGCGCGTGGGCGGCGGACAACTGCGGTTCGGCGGGTCCGGGTCAGCCCTGCGCGCGGTCGAATCTCTCCGGCAGCACCACCTACAACCCTGGCAACCGGCTCACGAACGTATCGAAGCTGCAGCAGATCTGGGACGTCAATCCTTCGGTGGGGGGCCCGCTCTTCCGCGACAGGCTGTGGTTCCACTACACCTTCAGGCACTGGGGCGTCGACAAGACGGTCGGTGACAGCTATTTCGACAGCAACCCGTCGCAATTCGTCTACGAGGCGGACACCAATCGCCCCGGCATCGATGATGGGTACATCGTGAGCAACGCCGTGCGTGTGTCATGGCAGGCAACCAGTGCAGACAAGATCTCCGTCTATCACGACAACCAGAGCAAGTACCGGCATCACTGGGGTATCAGCGCGACGGTGCCGCCCGAGGCGGCTGGCGTTCAGGTGACTCCCACGAGTTTCGTGAACGTCAGCAAGTGGACGCGGACGCACACGAATCGACTGCTGCTCGAGGCCGGGTTCGGCATCTACAACCAGGAATACACCGAGCTCTACCAGCCGGGCGTGACCAATCTCGAGGAGAAGGTGTGGGACGCCGAGGCGATTCGCAGTGCGCGGGTGTACACGGTGCTCGATCAATCGAACAACCGGATCGCCAATGCGTGGAACAACCCGGCGGATCACTTCTCCGTGCTTCGCACATACCTCGGCGCGGCCTCCTACGTCACCGGCGCGCACGCCTTCCGCCTTGGCGTGACCGTCAGCGAGGGGAATTGGCGGCTCCTCGAACAGTGGACCGGCGACATGCAACCCATCACCTACAACGCGGGCCGTCCGGTGCAGGTCACCCTTCGTCTGCCCACCGATCGCCGTAACGGCATCAAGGCAGACACCGGTTTCTTCGTTCAGGACCGCTGGGCGATGGGGCGCCTGACGTGGAACCTCGGTCTCCGCTATGACTGGTTCATCGGTGAGACGCAGGAGAGCGAGGTGTCGCCGAGCCGCTTCAACAGCGGTCTCGCATTCGGGAGGTGCCCCGACGGCCGGAACGACTCGAGAGCCGGGTGTGTGGGCACCGTCCAGAACTGGAAGGACATCTCCCCTCGCGTCGGCGTGGCCATCGATCTCTTCGGCAATGGGCGGACGGCACTCAAAGCCAGCGTCGCCCGCTACGTTGCCGGGCAACAGATTGCCACCGCCAACGCCGACAACCCGGTGACGGCCCTCGGCTTGACGGACACGCGGCCGTGGACGGATCGCGACCTCAACGGCCTCCCGCTCGATGCCGACGGCAACATCCAGTTCAACGAGCTCGCCGCCTCCCCGTCGACGCCGACCTTCGGGCGAAACGTGTCCACGACCACGACCGATCCAGAAGTGTTGAACGGATGGCACAGGCGCGGCTACAACATGGAATACACCATCGCCGCCCAGCATCAGCTGGCCGATCGAATCTCGATCCACGGCGGTTACTACCGGCGCACGTTTGGCAACCAGACGTTCACCGACGACCTGCGATACGACGCCAGCAGCTACGATTCGTTCTGCATCACCGCCCCGGTCGACTCGCGCCTCCCTGGCGGTGGCGGCTACGAGGTGTGCGGCGTGCAGGATCTGAAGCCGGCGGTATTCGCGCAGAACCTGCCGCAGAATCAGCTCATTCGGTTCTCCGACGACTTCGGTGGTGAGACCAACAGGTATCAGGGCTACGACCTCAACATCGAGGCGCGATTCGGGAATGGCGCGTTCCTCAGGGGCGGCATCGCCGCCACGGCGCGGACGTTCGACAACTGCAACCTCCTGGCCGCAGGTCTCGACGCCGTGTTGGTATTGGCAGCCGGTATTCCGTTGGCGCAGGGCACCGAGATGTACCCGGATGGCACGCGGATCTGCCATCGCGAGTATCCCTACCGTCCGGACATGAAGCTGTCCGGCTCCTACTCGTTGCCATTCGACATACAGGTCTCCGGCACGTACCAGTTCATTCGCGGCGTTCAGACCGGCGGTGCGGGTCCGAGCATCCAGGCGAACTGGGCGGTGACGAGCGCCGTCGCGAACCCGTTCATCGGACGCAACTGGACCGGAACCGCATCGCGGACGATTCAGCTGATTCGCGAGGGCCTGATGTACGGCGAGCACAACCTGAACCAGCTCGATCTTCGAGCGTCCAAGCGCGTGGCCGCCGGTCGTTATCGCCTGCGCGTGGATTTCGACGTCTACAACGTGCTCAACAGCAGCTGGCCGTATACGGTGAGTTCCACGTTCTCGACGGCGGCCAATACCGCATGGCAGCGGCCGACGAACGTGTTGCAGAGCAGATTCTTCAAGCTCGGCGCCCAGGTGGCCTTTTGAAACACCGCGCCCCTCACCGTGAACACGGAGGGGCGCGGCCTGACTGCACGCACGTGCCACAGATCAGTATGATCGCCACGAGAGCTCTATGTCCGACCTCCCGTGTCGAGCAACGTGTCGATGAGGAACCCGATCGCGGCCTATGGTGTGGCGATCGTCGCCGTTGCCGCGGCTGTGCTCATCCGATGGCTGCTCGACCCGTTGATGGGGGACGCCCTCCCGCTCGTCACGTTGTTCGGCGCCGTGGCCGCAGCAGTGTGGGCTGGCGGCTACGGGCCGGCCATTCTCAGTGCGACGCTCGGCTACGGCGCCTGCGCATACCTGTTCATCCCGCCGCGAGGCCAGTTCGCCATGGATGCGGGCAATCAGGTTGGCCTGGTTGCGTATCTCTTCACCTGTGCCCTGATCGTCGGGTTCGGTCAGGCGGCGCGGTTCGCTCAGATGCGAGCCAACCAGCGCCGCGAACTGCTCAAGGTCACGTTGAGCAGCATTGGTGACGCCGTCATCACCACCGACGTCGACGGTGACGTGACCTACCTCAACTCTGTCGCCGAGTCGTTGACCGGTTGGACGCATCGGCAGGCGCAGGGTCAGCCGCTCGCGAAAGTCTTTCGGATCGTCAACGAGCACACGCGAGCACCGGTGGAGAACCCAGCGACCAAGGCGCTTCGCGAGGGCGTGGTCATCGGCCTGGCGAATCACACGATGCTCATTCGAAAGGACGGCGCCGAATGCCCGATCGACGACAGCGCTGCGCCGATTCGCGATGAGCACGGCAAGGTCTCCGGCTGCGTGCTGATCTTTCGGGACGTCACTGTGCAGCGACGGACAGAACAGGAGCGCGCGGCCCAATTGCACGGCGCGCGACTGCTGGCCTCGATCGTCGAATCCTCCGACGACGCCATCATCAGCAAATCGCTCGACGGTGTGATCAGGAGCTGGAATGCGGCGGCGCAACGACTGTTCGGGTATACCGCCGACGAGGCCATTGGCAAGCACATCTCTCTGATCATTCCGCCGGAGCGAATCGCAGAAGAGGATCACATCATCGCCAACCTGAGAGCGGGACAGCGAATCGATCATGTTGAAACGGTGCGCCAACGGCGCGACGGTGGCCGGCTCTTCGTCTCGTTGACGGTATCGCCGATCAAGGACGACACCGGCACCGTGGTGGGTGCGTCGAAGATCGCGCGCGACATCACCGATCGAAAGCGGCTGGAAGACGACCTCCGGCAGCTGGCGGCGTCCCTGTCAGAGGCCGACCGGCGCAAGGACGAGTTCCTTGCGACGCTCGCGCACGAACTGCGCAACCCGCTGGCACCGCTGTCCAACATGCTGGCGGTGCTGAAGCGGGCAGATGTCGATGGCGAGACGCTGAAGCGCGCACGCGAAACGATGGACCGGCAGCTGGCGCAGCTGGTCCGGCTCGTCGACGATCTGCTCGACCTGAATCGGATCACGCACAACCGGCTGGAACTTCGACAGAGCCAGGTTGCACTGTCGTCGGTCATCCAGCAGGCGGTCGAGGCGTCGCGGCCGCATGCCGATGCTGCCGGGCACGAGCTCATGGTCTCGCTGCCGAAGGAACCGCTCTACACCTACGCCGACCCGGCGCGGCTCGCCCAGGTGTTCGACAACCTGCTCAACAACAGCTGTAAGTACACGGACCCGGGCGGGACGATCCGGGTGACCGCCGAGCAGCAGGGCGACGAAGTCGTGGTCAGCGTCAGGGATACCGGCAGCGGTATCCCGCACGACAAGCTCGACACGATCTTCGAGATGTT
>JAICEG010000201.1 GCA_025924295.1 Vicinamibacteria bacterium | reverse complement strand
CGTGAGCTGCTGGCACGGCTCGATCATTCCAACATCGCGCGACTGCTCGACGGCGGCACCACGTCGGAGGGCTCGCCGTATCTGGTGATGGAATACGTTGAGGGTGTCCCGATCGATCGCTACTGCGACGATCACTCCCTCGCGTTGGACGATCGACTTCACCTCATACTGCAGGCCTGCGCCGGGCTCGCGCACGCGCACCAGCGGCTGATCATTCACTGCGACGTCAAGCCCGCCAACATCCTCGTCACCGGCGATGGGACGGTCAAGCTGCTCGACTTCGGTATCGCCAAGCTGGTCGATCCCGAGAAGACCGTCACGCTGTGGCGGCCCGGAACGCCCGCGTACTCCAGCCCCGAGCAGCTTCGCGGCGAGGCACTGACGACCGCCTCGGATGTCTATTCGCTCGGCGTGCTGGCGTATGTGATTCTCAGCGGGCAGTGGCCGTATCCAACCCGATCGGGCGCTTTCGCCGAGGCGGTGCAGGCCGTGCTCGATACCGAACCCATCGTCGCGAGTCGCGTCGCCGGGCCTGCGTCTGCCCGCGCGAAACAGCTGCGCGGCGATCTCGACAACGTCCTCGCGAAGGCGGTCGCGAAAGATCCCGCGCGCCGTTATGCATCGGTCCAGCAGTTCGGGGACGATCTCGAATCGTTCCGCCGCGGTTTTCCGGTACGCGCACGCGCCGACACGCTGTCGTACCGGCTGGCCAGGTTCGTTCGCCGTCATCGGGTCGCAACCGCGTTCGGCGCGGCCGCAGTCGTTGCGATCGTTGCCGCCGCGCTGGTGAGCAACCGCCAGGCGCGCATCGCCGAGCGGCGCTTCGAGGAGCTCCGCGCCTTTGCCCACGCGGTGGTCTTCGACGTCAACGACGCGATCGCGCCGACGCCAGGGACGGTGGCCGCGCGCAAGCTGCTGGTCGAGACAGCGCTGCGTTATCTCGATCGTCTCTCACACGAGCGCAGCTCGGACACGGCTCTGCGCGAGGAGCTCGCCGGCGCCTACATCCGGGTCGGCCGCGTCCAGGGCGGCGCATTCCTTCCGAACCTGGGAGACACCGCCGGTGCGATCGCCAGTTTCCAGAAGGCGATTGCCGCAGTGGGCCCGGAGGCCGCAACACCTGCGCTCGCGCGCCTCCGCACGGAGGCGCACCTCAGCATCGCGCAGCTCGCGACCGATCCGCTTCAGGGCGCGCCGGAATTCGAGCGCGCCATCGAGATCGGCACGACGCAACTGGCACGCGATCCGTCGGACCTCGAAACCCTCCGCCTGCTTGCGCGGTCTTATCACGGCGTCGCAACGATCGGCCACCTGACGGACAACGTGCCTCAACACGAAAGCGCCGTGACACGAGCCGTCGAGCTCCGCGAGCGGGTTGTCGCGATCGTTCCCGGCAGCTGGCGTGACCACATCGAGCTCGCACGCGAATACGCGCAGCAGGCGCTGGCGCTGGCGCAGAAGGGCGACCCCGCGTCGGCGGTGAACGCCCTCGGGCGCGCTCGTGCACTGCTGGCCGACGCGCACCGGCGTCTCCCGGACAACCAGCTGATCACGCGAGGTCTCGCTGAAATCAGCTCGCGTTCTGTCACGCCGTTGTTGCGGCTGGGCAGAATCGCGGAGGCGGAGACACAGGCAGAGGCAGCAGTGCAGCTCCTCGCTCCGCTCGTCGCTTCCGACGCCAATAACCAGGAATACCGCTCCGACCTCGCAGGGGCGTGGCTAGCGCTGGCATCGGTTCGTCGCGCGCAGGGTCGCGTCGGCGATGCGATCGCGTTGTCGTCGCGAACCCTGGAGGTCCGGCGCGCGCGCGCCGCCCGCGACAGCACGCTCATGTTCGTCCCGTGGGGCCTGTCGACGGTCCTCAACACCGTCGGCGAGTTGTTGATGGAGCAATCTCCGGCCAACTGGCGCGAGGCCCGTGTGCTGTTCTCTGATGCCAGGGACGTTGCAGAGAAACGGTTGGCACTCGCACCGAGCTTCAACGAGCTTCGTAAGGAGCTTGCGATCAGCTACGAAGGGCTCGCGCAAACATCAGCTGCCGCGGCCGGGCCGGGAAGCTCTGATTTCCGGCTGATGCTCGAGCGAAGTCTTGCCGCCTGGAACGACGCGTTCGAGCACTCGATCGGAGATCACCGCGAGTCCGATCGTCGCGATCGCGTGCGAGCGCTGGTGGCGGCGGCGCGATGAGTCGCCGGTCCGGCTGAAGCCGGACACTACGTCTACTACGCCTACCCGACCGCCATCAGATCGAACTGCTCGTGATGCAGCTGCGCATCGGGACGCAGCGCGATGTCGCGGCCGAGTGACTGCTTGAGATCCTTGAACACCGCACGCTCCTCGTCGCGAAACGCGCGCGCGATGTCGGGGTTGACGCGCAGCACGAGGCTCTGCCCGTTGAGATCGCCGCTGATCTTTTTCACCTCGGCGAGAATCTCGTAGCAGATCGTCGAGGCCGACTTGATCACCGCGCTGCCGGCGCAGTACGGGCATGGTTCGGTCAGCACGCGCTCGAGGCTCTGCTTGACGCGCTTGCGCGTGATGATTACGAGGCCGAAGTCGGAGACCTGCAGCGCCTTCGACGGCGAGCGGTCCTTGCGCAGCTCCTGCTCGACCGTCTGGAAGACCTTCTGCCGGTTCTTCTTCTCCTCCATGTCGATGAAGTCGAGGACGATGATCCCGCCCAGGTCGCGCAGGCGAATCTGGCGCACGATCTCCTTTACCGCTTCGAGGTTGGTCTTCAGGATCGTGTCTTCCAGCCGCCCTGCCGTCTTCTTCCCGACGTAGCGCCCGGTGTTCACGTCGATGGCGACGAGCGCTTCCGTCTGGTTGATGACGATCGACCCGCCCGACTTAAGCCAGACCTTGCTGCGCAGCGCGCGGTCGATCTCCGCCTGCACGCCGTACTCCTCGAAGATCGGAAATTCCCTCTCGTACAGCTTCACCTTCGAGGCGAGCGACGGCATGATCCGCTCGATGAGCTCGAGCACCCGCCGGTATTCGAGCTCGTTGTCGATCCGGATGGCCGAATAGTCGTCGGTAAGGAGATCGCGCAGCAGCTTGGCCACCAGGCTCTGCTCCTGGTAGACCACGGCCGGAGCGCGTGACGCTTCAGCCTTCTGGCGAATCTCCGTCCACACCTTATGGAAGTAGCTGAGGTCGGAGACGATGTCTTCCTTGGGCCGCCCCGCCGCCGCCGTTCGGATGATGAGCCCGCCGGTAAAACCGGTCTGCTCACGAAACTCACGGACGATCCCGCGCAGGCGGGAACGCTCTTCGCGCGATTCGATCTTGCGCGAGACGCCGACGTGGTCGACCGTCGGCATGAACACCAGGAAGCGGCCGGGCATCGTCGCGTGGGAGGTCAGGCGGGCGCCTTTGGTCCCCAGCGGCTCCTTCGCCACCTGGACGATGATTTCCTGTCCTTCTTTGAGGAGCTCTTCGATCTTCGGCTCCGGGCCCTTTTCGCGATCGCGATCGCGTCGTCCGCCCGGCCCGCCGGAACGCTCGCGGCGCGGGCCGCCGGCCGATCCGCCGTTACCTTGCCCGGCTGACGCCGAAGTCGTTTCGTCCTCTTCGGTCTCGAAGCGGTCGAGCTCCTCGAAGGACGCGATGACGTCGGTTACATACAGGAAGCCGTCACGTTCCAGCCCAAGATCGACGAAGGCCGACTGCATGCCCGGCAGCACCTTCGAGACCCGGCCCTTGTAGACGTTGCCAACCACTCCACGCGACCGTTCGCGCTCGATGAAGATTTCGGCGACCTGGTCGTCCTCGAGTATCGCGACCCGTGTTTCGTGGGCGCTCGAGGAGATGATCATCTCCTTGCTCATGCCCGTAACTCCGCTGGACCCGTGAGACACCTCCGGCGTCGTCGACAGACGTGCAGAGCAGCACGCACGTCCGCACGATCGCCAAGAGCAGTGTGATCACGTGATGGTCCTCAATTCGTAAACCGTCGCATCCGCACGTTGAGGATCAGGCCGAATCCTGCCAGGGTGGCAATCATGGAGGACCCGCCGTAACTCATGAGCGGAAGCGTAAGACCTTTGACCGGCGCAAGGCCGGCCGACATCGCAATGTTGTACAGCACCTGGAACGTGAAGCTGGCCAGCACCCCCAGCACCAGGTACGCCCCGAGCCGATCCTTTGCCAACCGGGCCGACTCGATAGATCTGAGAATCACGAACAGATACAAGCCGAGCGCCACGAAGACGCCGGCAAACCCATGCTCCTCGGCGAACGCCGAAAAGATGAAGTCATTATGTGCCACAGGCAGGAAACGCAGCTGACCCTGTGTCCCCTGCTGAAATCCCTTTCCCCACGGCCCGCCTGACCCGGTGGTAATGCGGGCTTGAAGCTGCTGATACCCGGCGCCCCGAGCGTCTGCCTCGGGGTCCAGGAACGTTGATACGCGCTCTTTCTGGTAGTCCTTGAGCGCGAATTTCCACGCGATCGGTGCGGCAAGCAGGGCGATGACTGCCAGGATGCCGAAAATGCGCATCGGCATGCCGGCCGCGAACGCGACGATGAAGAGAATGGGCAGCAGCGTAGCGGCCGTGCCCAGGTCGGGTTGCTGGTAAATCACCAGAAAGGGCACGAACGTGATCGCGCCCGCGATAATCAGGTCGCTCGGGACGACGGCACCGCGCCGGCTCTCCCCGAAAAACTTCGCCAGCACGAGCGCGACCGCCGCCTTGGCGAATTCCGATGGCTGCAGGTTGAGAGCCCCGAAATCGATCCAGCGCCGCGAGCCACCGCGAACGACGCCGAAGAAGAGCACGAACACCAGGAGTGCGAGGATGCCCAGGTAGATGAAGTGCGACTTGTCGGCCAGGGAGCGGTAATCGATGGCGAGGCAGATCACGAGCGCAACCAGCCCGATGGCGATGCCGTACATCTGCGTCACGTACAGGCTCGAGCCGCCGGTCGCACTGTAGATCTGGACCAGGCCCATCAGGCACAGCGCGATGACCGCGCCCAGCATGGCCCAATCGACGTGGTAGTAAAGGCGGCGTTCGAACACGTGGATTCCTACTGCGTTGCGATTGCCGGCACGACCGCAGGCGGCAGCACCTGATTATCCGCGACAATCACCGGCGGCAGCGCTGGAGGTGAATCAGGATCCTCGTCGGTGCTCGACGGAGGCGTCTGCTCGGGCAGCAACGGCAGCGGCTTCCCTTCCTTCTTCGCGAAGTACGTCTCGATCACGTGCTTCGCGATCGGTGCCCCGAGGTAGCCGTGCTCGTTGTGTTCGCCGAAGATCACACCCGCGATCTCGGGGTTGTCTCTCGGCGCGAAGAACACGAACCAGCCATGGTCGCGCAGGTCGCGATCGGTACCGCGTGCGCGCGCCCTCCCTTCATTGGAGATCACCTGGGCCGTGCCGGTCTTGCCGGACACGTCGCGACCGGGAATGAGGGCTCGCCTGCCCGTGCCGGCGGCGTTGACGACCATCCACAGGCCGTCGCGAAGGGCGGTCAGCGTGTCCGGCTTGAACGCGACCTTGTCGGCGACCGCCGGAACCGGCGATGGCGCCCACCCCTTGCCGTCGCCCTCGTCGACCGCCTTGATCACATGCGGCGTGACGCGCGTTCCGCCGTTGGCCACCGTCGAAATCATCACGGCGAGCGCCGCCGGCGTCACCGAGACCTGGCCCTGTCCGATCGACACCGAGATCGTCTCACCGGGGTACCAGCGCTCGCCCGTTCGCTTCAACTTCCACTCCGTGTTCGGAATCAGGCTCTCCTGCTCGTTCGGCAGATCGATTCCGGTCTTGCCGGCCATGCCGAGCTTCTCCGCCCACTTGTAGATCCTGTCGACGCCCAGCATGTTGCCCAGCGTGTAGAAGTACACGTTGCACGACTTCTCCATCGCGTGACGCATGTCGACGGAGCCGTGCCCGCCCTTGAGGTGGCAGCGATAGTAGCGGCCGAAGAAATTTGCCCCGCCGTTGCAGGTGATGCGATGGTCCGGGGTCACCAGCCCTTCCTCGAGCGCGGCCGTCGCCACGACGATCTTGAAGGTCGAGCCAGGCGAGTAGCGACCCTGAATCACTCGATTCTGCAGCGGCCGCAGCTTGTCCGAGTTGAGCGATGCCCACGTGGCGCGGTCGATCCCGGCGGCGAAGTCGTTGGGGTCGTACGACGGCAGGCTCGTGTAGGTGAGCACTTCACCGTTGCGTGGGTCCATGATCAGCGCGGCGCCGTTGAACCCGGCGTGCCTGAACCCGGCTTCGGCCGCCTTCTGCAGGTCGTAGTCGATCGTCAGCTGAACGCGACGCCCCTCGGTCGGCGGAATCTCTTCGAGCGTGCTGATTTCGCGCCCGACGCTGTTGACCACGACCCGCTTGGCGCCGTCCTCGCCCATCAGGATCTTGTTGTAGATGCGCTCGATACCCTGCTGTCCGACGATGTCGCCCTGCGCGATGCCGTCGCCGAGCTGCGATTCGCTGGCCTGGCCGACATACCCGAAAAGATGCGCGGCCAGGGCATCGGTCGGGTATTTACGGGTCGGCACCTCTTCGACCCGCACGTCAGGCAATTCGAAATCCAGGCGCCGCGCGCTGATCGCGGCCACCTGCGCGAGCGTCGCGTCTTCGACCACGACAATCGGGCGATACGACGGCTCGCCGCGATGGCGCTCGATCGTCTGCTGCACCTGTGCGAGGTCGAGCCCCGCGACCTGGGACAGCAATTGCGCCGTGCGCTCGAGATCCTTGGAGTGTTCCCGAAGGATCGAGATGGTGAATGAATGGCGATTCTCGACCAGAATCTTGCCGGTGCGGTCGAACAGGACGCCGCGCGGCGCACGCAACGCGAGCGTGCGCTGGTGGTTGTTCTCCGCCATCTCCTCGTACTTGTCGTGCTGGACGATCTGGAGCACCCAGAAACAGATCCCGAGCGTGGCAAACGCCACGATCACGGCGACCTGGAGCACGATCAGCCGCTCACCGATTCGCCTGCGATTTTCACCCTGAGACATCTGATTCCCGCCTATCCCCGCGGTCGTCGTCCCGCACGCCGGCGCTCCATCACCCCTGGCAGCGCCTCCATGATGCCGAACGCAATCATTCCCACGATCGCGTTCCCGAGAGCCTGACTGGCTACGGCCTTCCACGGCGACGGAAACGTCCGTAACCCGAGCCCGACGTTCAGCCCCATGAAGAGCGCCGCGTGCGCGACGGTCGCGCCCACGAACATCAGGAACCGCGGCAGCGCCGACGTCAGGATGAACTGCTGACTGATCGCACCCGCCACGAACCCGATCACCGACTTCGACAATCCGCCGATGCCCAGCACGCCGGTCGACAGCGAGTCCTGAATGAGTCCGGCCACGCTGCCCGCCAACATCCCGCTCACCGGCCCGGTCGTCAACGCGACCGCCACTACCGCTACCAGCACCAGATCGATCGCCGTGGACCCGCCTACGAGCAACTGCGCCAACGTGGTCTGCAGCGCGAGCGCGAGAGCGACTGCAATCAGGACCCCGATGACCTTCACGGCGCCTCGCTGGCGCGTGGAGTCAACACCACGAGGATGGTCTCGAGCGCTGAAAACTCCACTGCCGGGCGAACCACCACGTTGGCGAATTCCCCGCTTTGCCGGTCGATCGATTCTATCTGACCAATAAGGAACCCCTTGGGGTAAATCCCTTCGATTCCCGAGGTCACGACCCGGTCTCCGACCTGGATGTCCGCGGCGCCTGGCACATGGTCGAGCCGAAAGCGATCGGTCCCGGTGCCGACGACCACGCCCTGGGCACGCGACCGCTCGACAATGGCCCCGGCTGCCGCATCACGGTCGATGAGGAGCTGGACCTTGGACGCTCGCGCCGTCGGCATGACGATGCGGCCGACGACACCGGCCGGCGCCACCACAGGCATGTCGGACAGCACTCCATCGCCGGTGCCCTTGTCGATCGTCATCGTGCGGAATTCGGGACTGGCGCCACCGGCGATGACCGATGCCCCGGTCGTCTCGAGCTGAACCGCCGACTTCAACGCGAGCAGGTCCTGCAGGGTGCGCGACTGCTGCGCCAGCGCCTGTTCCTGCTGGAGGCCGATGCGAAGCGAGGCGACCTCGTCCTTGAGCCTGGCGTTCTCGGCACGTACATCCTGCAGCGCGACGTAGTTCGTCCAGTTGTCGCGCACCGTGGCAATGGCCGTGGTGGCGGCACGCTGGACTTCAGCGAAGGTGCCGAACGTGACCTCTTCGAGCACAGGGACACCACGATTGGTGTTCACCTGTGCCGAGATCAGCAGGATGTGTCCGACCATCACGGCCATGAACAGCCAGCCGGTGCGTTGTCGGATGTCGAGTACCGCCATCAATCAATCGAGATCTTTCGAAGCAGGTTGAAATCCGAGAGCATCTTGCCCGCGCCGAGTACCACCGAGGACAACGGATCCTCGGCCATCGCCAGCGGCAGGCCCGTCTCCTCGCGCAGCCGCTTGTCGAGATTCTTCAGGAGCGATCCGCCGCCCGTCAGCACGATGCCGCGATCGACGATATCGGCTGATAGCTCCGGGGGAGTGCGCTCGAGCGCGACGCGCACGGCGTCGACGATCACGTTCACCGTCTCGGTCAGCGCCTCGCGAATCTCTTCGTCGCTGATGGTGATCGTCTTGGGCACACCCTCGATCAGGTGACGTCCCTTGATCTCCATCGTCATCTTCTCGTCCAGCGGGAAGGCGGAGCCGATTTCCATCTTGATCTGTTCGGCGGTGCGCTCGCCGATCAGCAAGTTGTACGCCTTCTTGATGTACTGGATGATGGCCTCGTCCATCTCGTTTCCAGCCACCCGCACGGCCTTGCTGTAGACGATTCCTGCCAGCGAGATCACAGCGATGTCAGTGGTGCCGCCGCCGATGTCGACGATCATGTTGCCCGACGGTTCGGTGATCGGCATGCCGGCGCCGATCGCCGCGGCCATCGCTTCTTCGACCAGG
>JAICEG010000200.1 GCA_025924295.1 Vicinamibacteria bacterium | reverse complement strand
CTGTACGTGCTCACGCAGACGGTTTTCAAGATCTCGATCGAGGCGTATGAGACCGCTGCCTACCGGCGTGTCGCGGACGGGCTTCGCAATCCGAGGCGGCTTCGAGACGCGCCGCTGCGCACGTCATTCCTCACCCTGTCCGTCCTGCTCTTCGGTCCAGTCGCGTTCGTCTACGTCAACCTTCGCATTCCCCTCATCCTCCTGACCTACTCGCTCATTGTCCTGACCACTGTCGTGTTGTATCTGCTGGCGTGCGATCCGCTTCCCCCGTGCGTAGGGAGAGTCAGGGAGTGGTGGCGCGCGCTGTCACCCTCGCGACTGACGGCCTCGGAGACGAATCCGCAGTAGTCGCGACGATAATTTCGGGCGGCGCGCGTGGGCCGCGACCATGCTCCCAATCTCCGGCTGCGCTTGACACAGGTCAGAAGAGTTTCTGCGAGCCGAAGGCGCGTTCGAGCGCGGCCATCACCCGGTCTCGCCCGAATGCGTGCTCGTCGCAGAGGAAGTGAACCACGCCCTCAACATCGCAGCGGTCAAATTCGACGCGATAGTCATCGCGCACGTCCGGCTCGACGTAGATCTGACGGAGCCGATTGAGGTCGCCGTCGAACGCGTCGGGAACCTTCGATGGCATGTGCTCGATGGCGCCATGTCGCTTGACGAGCGCCAACGCCTTCTTGGGCCCGATGCCTTTGACGCCTGGATGAAAATCGGTCCCAACGAGCAGGCCGAGATCGATCAGTTGCGCACGGGTGATTCGCAGTTCATCGAGCATCCGCTGCAGGTCAATCAGTTCCGGCGTGATCGGTCGCGATCTCCGCTGGGCCGGCAGGAACTCCCGGCCGGAGATCGTCAGGAAGCGGACCAGGCGTGGCGCACCGAACAAGAGAGCGTCATAGTCCTTGGAAGCCGCGGCCCAGACGTCGCCGCGCCGTGCGATGTGCGCCGCCTGCGCCTCGGCCTCGGACGGCGCCTGAACGACGGGCAGGCCCATCAGTCGCAGCAACTCTTTCGCATCGGCGATCATCTCCGCCGTCAGCCGGGACGTCATCGTCGACTTCGAGTACGCACGCGCGAAGTCGCCGGCATCGCGCGCCGCTGCGGCTTCTGCCTCATAGCGCTCTCGAACCGCGCGACGACGGGTGATCTCGGCTGTCTTCTCCACGGGCGGGCGGCCGTCGAAGACGAACACGAGCCGCATGTCGAAGTCGGCCATGAGCCGCGTGGTGCGGAAAAACAATCCTGATAGGTGAGAGGTGATTTTGCCCTGCGAGTCGCGCAACGGAGTGCCGTCGGGCAGCCGAATCAGTGCGAGAAACTGGTACAGCTCACCGTTCGCATCCACCGCCAGTTGCTTGCCGCGCAGGCCGGCGAGCGTAATCGTGTCCTTGACCACGATCGGCGTGAGGAGAACACCCATTCGAGAGTATTGACCTTGAAGCCTCGAACGCGAGCAGCAAAAGGGCCGGAGGATCTTACCTCCGGCCCCCAACCCTCATCGTGACCTTCGTGGCGTTAGAAGGTGTAGCGCACGGCGGCCCACACCCGGCGGTTGCCGCCGTTGGTGGTTCGCTCGTTCAGGAAGTTCGCCGAGTTGATGCGCCCGTCCGGGATGCCGAAGTTGCGTGCGTTCGTCGCGTTGAACATCTCGAAGCGGAGCTGGATGTTCTGTCCGTTCGCAAACCTGGTGTTCTTCACGATGCCGATGTCCATGTTGACCACGCCGTCCGCCCTCAGCGAGTTGCGCGGCACGTTACCCACGCGCTCGCCAGGGCACGTCGCGCTCGGGTTACCGCATAGCGGACGGAACAGCGATGCACCGCCTGCTGCCAGGATCTCGTCCATGGTCATGCTCGACAGGTCGAGATCGGTGTTCAGATTCGGCCGAATCGCGTTGCCGACGAGGCCGTCGATACCGGCCAGCGCGCCGGTCGGATCCGAACCGTTCAGGACGGTAAAGGGCGCCCCGCTTTGCAGCGTGAAGAAAGAGCTGATCTGCCAGCCGCTGAGGAGCTTACTGCCGAGACCCTCCATGTTCCTTCCCATCGGCAGCTCGTACACGAAATTACCGGAGAGCCGGTGCGGCCGATCGTAGGTGGAGCGTCCTCGTTCGCCGTCGAAGGGGTTGAACGAGTCCTGTGCGACAGCCACCTCGCCAGCCGACGGATTGAAGATTTCCGACGCCGTGTCCTCGAATCGACTCCAGGTGTAGTGCACGCTCGCGCTCAGTCCGGCACTGAACCGTTTGTCGAGCTGTGTCTGCAGCGAGTGATACCACGACTCGGCGGTGTTCGCCCGCAGCCGGATGACCCCGCGCGTCGGATCCTGGCGCTGGGTGCTGAATGGCAGGCGCGGGTTGCCGTCCAGCGTCTGGAACAGGTCGTCCCCGAACGTCCCGACATATCCCACCCGAAGCGCGAGGTGCTCACCCAGCTGCCGCTCCGCCCCGAGGCTGAACTGATCATAATAGGGGGAACGGAAGTCCTCGGCAACGACGGTGCGTGTGAGCTGATTCGGATCGGTCCCCGGCGGCACCCCCGCGGGCGTTGACTGCAGCAGCACGAACGCGTTCGCCAGGTTGCTCCGATTGATGGCGGCAACGTAAGGGAACGAGCTGACGATGTTCAGCGCGATGTTCAGGAACGCGTAGTCGTGCGTGCGCGCGTACCCGCCCCGCACCACGAATCCATCGTCGCCGGTCAGCCATCCGAGCTTGCCGTCGCCAGCGTTGGTGGGTGTCCACGCGAACCCGATGCGAGGTTCCAGATTGTTCTTGTCGGTCTTGGGGACAGGGTTCAGCGCGTAGACCGGGTTGTTGCCGTTGGTCTCGAGGATGCTCTGGTTCAGGTCGATCAGACTCTGGATGTTGTTGCCCGGGAGCTCGTACCGCAATCCCAGGTTCAACGTCAGATTCGAGCCGATCCGCCAGTCGTCCTGGGCGTAGTAGTACTGGTCCCACCAGTGGTAATAGTTGACGTCCTCGCCGCCGGGCAGCGGCTTGTTGATGTTCGCCGCCTCGGCGACGTCGTTCACGAACGTGTTGAGCGACGTGTACCTGAGGAGCCCGCGAATCGTCGGGAAGAAGAAGCTCTTGACGTACTGACGCCGGACGTCGAGGCCCGCCTTGAACAGGTGGTTCCCGCGCACCTGCAGCACGTTGTTCTGAATCTGGTACGTATCGTTGTAGCGGAACTGCGGCAGGTTCACCGCGAGACCGATGGCGGTGCGGTTGGCTGCGTTGTTGAACTGCGTCATGCCGAGCTCCGTGATCTCGATGGACGGGATCTGGAGCGACTTCGCATCATCAGGCTCAGTCACGGTGCCAAGGTGAGACCAGGCCACGCGCAGCTCGTTGGTCGTGGAGGCGCTGAGGATGCTGTTGAGCCACACGTTGATGGAATGGTTGTTGGCCGGGCTGTTGGCGGTGAGTCCCGGGGGCGTGACCTGCACCGTGCCCGTGTTGTCTGTCGATGTGTCGCTCAGCAGGTAGCGGCCGGCCAGCGTGTGACCTGTGCCGAGTTGGTGATCGAGCCGGGTGGACGCCTGGTTGTTGTTGAGTCCCTGTGAGGCGGAACCCGTCAGCGAGCCAAGTGGAACGGTGTAGGTCTGACCTCCCAGCGTGAAGTTTGCGGTCCGGCCGTTCGGCGCACCTGCCGGCAGGTGGTCCAGCAGAGCCTGGATCTGCGGCCGCCCTGCGGCGACCGACTGGAGCACGGCGCGGCCCGCATCCGACGGCGCGCCATTCAGCGTGAACCCCGAGCCCTGGCGGCGGTCGGTCCACCGCTGGTACGACCCGAAGAAGAACGTGCGGCCTGGAACGACGGGCCCGCCTAGCGTGCCGCCCAACTGGTTCTCCACGCGATAGGGTGCATGGGTGAGACCTGCGGCGATGTCGAGATTACTCCTGGTATTGAAGCTGTTGTCGTTGTGGAACCAGAAGCCGGTTCCGCTGAAGTCGTTGGTCCCACTCTTGGTGATGACGTTCATCACCGACCCCGCCGCGCGGCCGTACTCGGCGGCGAATTGATTGGTGATGAGCCGGATCTCCTGGACGATGTCCGTGTTGTTGATCGCCTGCTGCCGGCCGGTCACGCTCGGATCGTTGCTGTCCTGGCCGTCGATCATGATGTTGTTCGATCGCAGCCGCGCTCCGTTCGAGGAGAAGTTGGCCTCCGTCGTGCCCGATGCGAAGGTGTTCTGACCGCTGGCAAGTTCGCTGACACCCGGTGCCGAGCGCGCCAGCGTAAACACGTTGCGGCTGCCCATCACGGGGAGTTCCGCGACGCGGTAGGTGTCGAACCGGACACCGACTTCCGCATTCGTCGTGTTGATGATTGGCGCATCGGCGCGCACCTCGACGAGCTCGGACACCGCCGCTGGACTGAGCTGCACGTCCACGATAGCGGTTTGATTCAGGGCCAGGGTCAGGCCGGCGCGGACGTGGCGGCCGAACCCGACCAGTTCCACGACGACTTCGTAGTTGCCAACGGGCAGGTTGAGGAATCGGTAAAAGCCTTCGCCGTCGCTGACCGACGTCCGGCTCACGTCGGTTTCGACGTTGCGAACCGTTACCGTGGCGCCCGGAATCGCTGCTCCCTGGCTGTCGGTGACGACCCCCTGAATGCTGCCGGTCGTCGCCTGTGCCGACACAAAACCCTCACCCAGGACGAGCGCGAGCAGGGCAATCCCCACGAGACGTGCAAGTGCCGTCATTCTCATCATGCTCTCCTTGTTAGGGACGAATACGCCGGAATCGGTGCCGAGGACTTACTGCTGAGGGACCACTGGCGCGAAGAAATCGATTTCCGTGGGCGCAAAGGCTACGGAATTGAATCGGTCCGTTCGCCCCAGTACGGCGATGTAGGCGGTCTGGGCGGTTACGACAGATCTACCCGCACACGGCTCAGAGTGTCGCGTCGTCGTCGAGAAGGGTGCCGGTCCGGAAGCGATCGAACGCAAAGTCGCGCACATCGATCGTGCGCGACGTTCCGACGGTGATCAGGTCGGCGATGGCCTTGCCCGTTGCCGGCGCCATCATCAACCCATGGCCGCTGAAACCATTCGCCAGGAATAGACCGTCGGCATCAGGATGCGTGCCGATGATCGGATTGTGATCGGGAGTCATCTCGTAGAGACCGGCCCACCCTTCGGCTGGTGTCAGCCCCGCGAATGACGGCATCCGCCGTACGAGGCTCGGATAGAACTCGGCCGGCCACCGAGCGTCGTCGCACGTGAAGTTTTCGCCGCGCGTTTCATCGTGGTTTGTTTTCGCAAGTACGATGCGATCGGGTTGGCCGGGTACACGTGGGTCGTCGTGGCGCCAGTGCAAGCCGCTCGGGTCGATCACCATCGGAAAGCGGTACTCCCAGCGCCGGGGCAGGTCGCAGCGAAACAATTGCTGGCGGACAGGGAATACCGGCAGCGCCACGCCCGCGAGGCCGGCGAGTTGCCCGGCGAACGGCCCGGCCGCGTTCACGACGACGGGCGTGTCGATCGACTCAGTGCCGAAAGACACCCCGGTCAATCTGTTATTCGATCGGTGAATCGTCCGGACATCTCCTCTGATGTATTCGGCGCCTGAGTCTTCCGCGATCTTTCTCATCGCGCGCAGCACCGCCTTCGGATTCGCGTAACCGTCTTCCGGGCCAAACACGCCAAATTCGATGTCGTCGAGCGAGGCATCCGGCAGCCTGCGCCGAATTTCATCGCTGCTGATGTGCTCGACATGAGCGCCGACTGAACGCATCGCGTCATATCGTCGCGTCAGGCGCGCCGCACAGGCCGCGTCTGCAAGAAAGAGATAGCCGCGCTGGTGAAAGTTCACGCGATGAAACGTGTCGGTGACCGCGCGCCGGTCCAGGTCCCGGTAAAAGTCCACGCTGTACTGGACCATCCTGACGTTGGCCTCGAGGGTGAACTGCTGGCGGATGCCGCCCATCGCCAGGTTGGACGAGGCGCGCGCGTAGGTGTCATCCCGCTCGATCACGACGATGCGGCCGCGACAGCCGGCCTCACGCAGGTGATACGCGACGCTCGAGCCGACGACTCCTCCTCCAACGATGACGATGTCCGCAGTCGAAGGCATACTCTCTATCCGTTGCGATGTGCCCTGATGAAGAACGCGACGGTGATCGACACGCTGATGACGATGGCGGTGACGTGCGCCACGCGGGGTGACAGGCGTTTACCGACGCGGGCGCCGATGTACCCGCCGGCGAGTGCGCCCGCGCCCATCGGAATGCACGCCGTCCATCGCACGATGCCAGCCGCCGCCAGCAGCGCGATGGCTGTCGTATTGGCCGCGGTGACGAGCAGCGTGCGAGGCCCATTGAGCGACTTGATGTCGTGCGCACCCAACACGCGCCAGGCTGCGATCATCAGCAGACCGACGGCGCCCCCGAAGTAGCCTGCGTAGACACCCAGCAGGAACTGGATGACAGGCAGCGCGCGTCGCCCGTGCTGCAAGCTCATGCCGTGCAGCCGGGCGAGTTGCGGACCGAACGCGAGCACGACGGTGGCCGTCAGCAGCAGCCACGGCAGGACGCGATCGAACAACCGCGTGGGCGTCCACAGCAGAAGCGCCGCCCCGGCAAGCCCGCCCACGACGCTCACCAGCATCAGTCGGCGAACTGGTATTCCGCACACGGACCCGGCCGCCCCGCGATAGACGAACGCACTGAGTGCGCCACCAGGGTACAGCGCGACCGAGCTCGAGGCGTTGGCTTCCAGCGCCGAGAGACCGGTGGCCACCAGCGCCGGCAGCGTCACGAAGCTGCCGCCTCCGACCATGGCGTTCATCGCCCCGGCGATGCAGCCCGCAGATACGAGCAGCAGGACATCCGTGAGCGGCACAGGCTAAATGCGCACGATCACGACAGGTGAGACCGTCCGGCGCGCATCAGCGCCGACCTGCGCTGAGCTCCGCGTACAGCGTGTCCACGAACTGGGTGATGAAGTTCGGCGGTCCGCCGACGCGCTGCTCGAAGTCCGCGGTTGGTTTCAACTCGCGGACCTGTTCGAGCGTCTTCCCCTCGCTGATGGCCTTCGCAACGCGATCGCGCACCGTGACGATGACCTCGCGGTGGAAGACGAGCGCGGCGCGATCGGTGATCGGACCGTGCCCGGGCACGACCCTGGTATTGGGACCCGACAGGCTGATGAAGGTTTCAATCGACTCGAGCAGCCCCTTCAGCGTGCCGCCGTTGTTGCGATCGGCGGCAGGGAAGCCGACCGATCGGAAGACGTCTCCGGTCATCAGCACATCCCCCTGGACGAACTTCACGGCCGTGTCCCCGTCGGTATGCGCGTTGGGGAGCGGGATCAACTGCACCGTCTCGCCATTCATCACGACGGTCGTCGGGTGATCGTAGAGCACCACGGGCAGCGCCAGGGGCGGCGCCACGGGTGGTACCTGGCCGTTGGGGGCAGCGACCGGCTTCAGCAGCCGGTTGCGCAGATTCGGACGCCCGAGGACGGTGACGCCAAGCTTGGCGAAGTTCTCGTTGCCACCCGAGTGATCGCCGTGGACGTGCGTGTTGACCAGGAACTTGATCGGTGCTGGTGAGATCTCTTTGATCGCCGCGACGATCTTCTCTGTGACGGCGGGAAACTGCGCGTCGACCAGGAACACGCCCTCGGCTCCGACGAGGGCCGCCATCCGGCCGCCCTGGCCATCCACGGCGTAGACGTTGCCACCGAGTTTGGTCATCGTGACCTTGACCTCGGCGGGTTGACCCGGCTGCGCGGCACCTTGTTGCGCATACGCCATGTGGACAGTCAGCACGAATGACAGCGTCAGCAGACAGGTTCTGATCCTCACGTGCACCTCAGCGAGCGGGCCAGTCCGGATGCATCCGGTACGGGACGTTGGAAAGCTGTTGGCTTCGATTCGACGAACACATCGTCGAGAAGTGAACGACTCGAACGATAACCCATCTCGCTGCGTCCCTGAATCCCAACCCCGTGGTAGGCTCCGACATTCGGTTCCTCAGCGATGTGTCCGTCGGTCTCGCACCTGGCAGTTTCAGATGGGAGGTCGTATGCGCGGCATGGCTTGGCTGGTCTTCCTGACAGTGCTCCTCACCGCTGTAGTCGCTCACTCGCAACATCCGAACGGTTCGATCATCCTCGCGGAGGGGTTTGCGACGGGGAACGCTTACAGCGGACCTCTGCCGGACTTCTTCGAGGCGTGGTGCGCGGACACCGAGGACGGGGACTCGTGCATCCCGACGGTGACCCTCGACCTGTTCGACGCGAAGAGAGGCAGGCGATTGGGGAAGGCCCATGCGTGGGGGAGAGATTTCCGCTCCACGACCTCCGGAACGCTGCAGTTCAAGGAGTTCATCCTGTACGACCTGCGGGAGGGTCAGCTCTTCACGTTGAGTCAAGTTGGCGGTCATCCCGGCGGCGCATTCGCTGACCCGTCGCTCGTGATTCCAAAACACGGCGACGTCGTGCTGCTTGGCGGGGCCGAAGGTCTCGTGGTCGGCGGAACCGGGAAGTACAGGCACGCCAGAGGACCATACTCGACGCGCCTGAAGGTGGAGACGATAGGCGGAGTGTTCGCCTACTACGACGAGCTGTTTTTCCGCTTTCGAAACGTCGAGATCCGGTAATCGCCAGACGTCGGCCACCGGCGTCCCTGCGAAGGCGCCGGCGGCCGCGTTCTCTGCCGCGAGAGGGTAGTCGTTACCGTTCGTGATGCTTCAACGGTCGCAGTTGGCGGCTCATGACATGCTGCGCGACCTCGCGTCCGACACGGGCACCGTCTTCGTCCGCTGACCGATAGTGGATACCCGAGAAGATGCGGGCGTCGATCACTTCCTCGATGCCTTCGCTGAACGACTCCCACCGGCGCTCGAAGCCCGGGTTGGTCGGGCTGGTCGCGACGATCGGCTCTTCCGGCTGGTCGCCGAAGATCCGCCTGAGAATCGTCGCCATCGCGCTGCTGTTCGTCGCATGGCCCGACAGGTAGTCGGGATGCGGCGGGGTG
>JAICEG010000199.1 GCA_025924295.1 Vicinamibacteria bacterium | reverse complement strand
TCTCTGGATCGATCCAGTCCCGGATCCCGCTGCGCGCGATGGAACATCGTCGCGACCCCCGCACGTATTGAATGACATGCCTGACATCCACGCCGTCACACGAAAGGGCGTCATGCGCCTGATCTGCATCGTGTTGGTGTCGGTCATGGGCATCGCCCATGCCGCTGCCCAGGCACCGGATGCGTCGAACCAGCAGGGCGAGGCGCTCTACAAGGAACGCTGCGCCAACTGCCACGACAAGGGCATGCCGCGCGCCGCAAACCGCGACGCACTCGCGCGCCTCTCGGCGGACGCGATTCGTCAAGCATTGACGACTGGCGCAATGCGGACACAGGCCGAAGGACTCTCAGCGGCGCAGATCGACTTCCTGACGCGCCTGCTCGCGGGAGCAACGACCTCGACGGCAACGGCAGACAACAGGTGTCAGGCGAGTTCGGCGCTCGAGGATCCCGCGAATCGGCCTCGCTGGAACGGATGGGGCGCGAACCTCGCTCAACACCGGTTTCAGGCCGCGGCCATGGCGCAATTGTCAGCGGCTGACGTGCCCCGTCTCAGGCTGAAGTGGGCGTTCGGGTTTCCCGGGGTCAATCGCGCGTTTGCGCAGCCGACAGTCGTCGGCGGCCGGCTGTTCGTCGGGAGCGCGACCGGCCTCGTGTACTCGTTGAATGCCGATATCGGCTGTCAGTACTGGGCGTTCAAGGCTGACGCACCGGTTCGTACGGCGATCAGCATCGGACAGACGGGTACACCACAAGGGCGCTGGACCGCGTACTTCGGCGACCAGGGAGCTACCGTGTACGCCGTCGATGCGATCACCGGCGAGCTGCTCTGGAAACGAGACGCCGACGAATACCTGGGCGCGACGATGACGGCAGCGCCAACGTTGGCAGGTGGCACACTCTACGTCGCCACGTCGTCCGCCGAAGAAGTGCTCGGAGCGAACCCCAAGTACGAGTGCTGCAAGTTCCGCGGCGGTGTGGCGGCGCTCGACGCGGCGACCGGTGAGATCCGCTGGAAGAGCGTCACGATCCCCGAGGAACCAAAGCCAGTACGCAAGAACAAGATCGGTGTTCAGCTCTATGGACCCTCGGGTGCCGGCGTCTGGTCGTCGCCCACCGTGGATCTCCAACGCGGCGTCGTGTACGTGACGACAGGAGATAGTTACTCCGACCCGCCGGCAGGTAATTCAGATGCCTTCGTCGCCTTCGATCTGAAGACTGGCAAGTTGCTCTGGTCGCGTCAGACGACGGCAGGTGATGCCTTCACGATCGACTGTGGACTCCCCGAGGCGCTGAAAACGAACTGCCCCGAAGCCAACGGGCCCGACGTCGACTTCGGATCGTCGGCGATGCTCGTCGACCTGCCGAACAAGCGCAGAGCGCTCATCGCCGGTCAGAAGTCTGGTGTCGTCCATGCGATCGATCCGGACCGCAACGGCGAGATTCTGTGGCAGACATCGATTGGAAAGGGTGGCGCCCTAGGCGGGATTCAGTGGGGAACAGCGTTCGACGGATCGCGCGTCTACGTGGCCCTCTCGGATGTTCAACCCGAACCGGCGCCACCGGGAACGCCGGGTGCGCAGCCGTCATTCATCGGCGCGATGCGTTTGAACCCCCGGGTCGGCGGCGGTCTGTTCGCACTGAATCCCGAGAACGGCAACATCGTGTGGAGCACGCCACACCCCGGCTGTGGCGATCGCCCTGGCTGCAGCCCTGCTCAATCAGCCGCGGTGACTGCGATTCCGGGTGTGGTCTTCTCGGGCGGGCTCGATGGACATCTGCGCGCCTACGCGAGCGACAGCGGAAAGATCATCTGGGACGTCGACACGGCGCAGCCGCACAAGACGGTCAACGCCGTCCAGGGCAATGGTGGATCCCTCGATGGGCCAGGGCCGATCGTGGTTGGCGGGATGCTGTTCGTGAACTCCGGGTACGCATTCGTCGGCGGCATGCCCGGCAACGTGCTGCTCGCCTACTCGATCGACGGGCGTTAGCAAGATGTCGGAGCAACTCCCAACCTCCAACTCCCAACTTCCAAACCTCTGCGTTTTCATTGGGAGTTGGGAATTGGGAATTGGCAGTTGACAGGCGCTGCCTACCGTGCCGCTGGCTTCTCCGTCGGATCGGCGCCGTCCTTTGGCGCGCCCGTGCCCGAGGATCCGAAGAACAGCTTGCGGCCGTCCGGATAGGTGATGTTCCGGCCGTTGGCGCGCTTCAGGGTGTGATCGCGGGCCTGATAGCCGTCGACGACGATCTCGGTGCCGATCGGCAGGGAGTTCTTCGTGATGCCCTGGCGGAGCAGCGAGTTCGGGCTGCCGCCTTCGATCATCCACACCTCACTACTGCCATCAGGTCGCTTCACTTCCATGTGGATCCAGGTATGCGGGTTCACCCACTCGACCTTGACGATCGGACCTTTGAGCAGCACGGGACGGTTCGCGTCGAACTCGCCACCGAATGCGTGATGGGCAAGCGCGGGCGCCGCGACCGTCAGGAGGAACGAGGTCAGCGCGAACATCGCCGCTTTCATTCGCATGACTATCTCCCTTTGGCGGCCTCGGCATCGCGCTGTCGGGCGCCTCGAAGGATGTTCTCCAACGCGTAGTTCGCCTCGTGACACGCATATTCGTAGATCGGTTGATCGGTCGCCGGCCAGGTGAACTCGCCCGTCCACGGCCGCTCCCACGTTCCCGGGTCCTCGACGGTGAAGCGGTACAGCAGGGCGTTGTTCGCCACTCGTGTGAAGCGCTCGACGACATGCAGGTCCTTGCCGGGGCCGTTCAATCGTTCCTCTTCTTTGGCGCCGATGCTCTCGACCATCATCAGCGTTCGGCCCGGCGACACGGCGACGGCATAGCGGAGCTGATCGGCGTTGAAGTTGGTCGTGTCGACAACCAGCGTGTCGCCCTCCCAGCGACCGACCGAGTCGCCGGCCCACATGCGGATGTGCGATGGCAGGTGTGGAGCGTTCATCCGGATCACGCGAACGTCGTGGACCATCTCGTTGAGAATGAGCACGCGGTCAGGCGTCTGCACGATCTTCCGGAGGTTGTTATAGAAGTAGTTGGGCAACGCCGGCGGGCCGGCGGCCGAGCCGAAGCCGAGCAGGCAGCGCTCACCGAGCGGACGGCGCTCCGGATCGTCGTACGCACCGGGCGTCGGGTCGAGGCCGGGATCGTTTTCCGCAGCCGGCCGCGCCAGCAGCGCGCCGAGCCGCTGGCGCGCGGCTGGTGTCAGGGGCGGGATTCGACCATCCGGCGGATCGACGACCAGCGACGTTCTCGCCTCACCGTTGACGATCGTGACGGTGGAACCGGGATCGAGCCAGAACGTGTTGTAGCCGCCAACGTTGCCGGCTGCTCCGCGCGATCCGTCTCCACCCTTCGGCGGCGCGGCACGATCGCCGCTGCTCGGCCGGCCACCGAGCGCCAACAGCGTGGCCGCCGCGCCTTCGAGCTTCGCGACTTCCTCTGGCGAGAGCGTCGCCTTCATCCCTGGCGGACGCTCGAGAGGCGTGAGCGTCGCCAGATCGTAGGTACCCTGGAGATCGGGGCGCCCGTCGGGCATGCGTGGTGGTGAATACGACGGCGTCGGCTGTCCGGCCAGGTGCGCCGGCGCGAACGACACGAGGCCCGCCACTCCCAGCACGATCGTGATGCCGAGCAATCGTCGCCGCATAGTGCCCTCGCTCTTCACCGACTGAGGGAATTCTTGCGCCACTGGCCGAACATCAACTCCTCGACGAACTCCACGCACTTGAAGTCCATCAGCTGCGCATTCGGCTCCTGGCGCCGGTAGAGCGCCATGCTCATCTTCCACGGGCGCGAAAACACCTTGGGGTCCTCGATGGTCGCCTCGTACGCGATCACATCGCGGCCCGTTCGCGTGTACCGCTCGACGACATGCAGCGCGTCGCTGTGAAAGTTGCCGGAGCGGTCGAACCACGTCTGGTCGTTGAACCCTGTCACGTCGACTACGAGCGTGTCGCCCTCCCATCGTCCGACCGACTGACCCATCCACGAATCCACGGGCGCGGGACCGGGATCGGTCATGAAGATGTCGCGAACCGCTCCCGCGTACTCGGACGCGATCAGCAACTGGCTGGCGCTGTGAGCGATCTGAAACGGGTAGGGCATGTAGGTGGCGCGCGGCACGCCGGGCAGGTAGCACTTGATCTCGGGGTCGCGGGTGAGCCAGTTGGCCTGGTTCTCTCGCTTGATCGCGAGCGCCTCCGGCCGATATGGCAGCTCTCCGCCCTCGACGACACCAACGCCGGGCGGCACGGCGCCCACGGCGCCGAGCGCGATGACCGCGGCCGCCGGCACGGGACCATACGGCCCCGGACGCATGGCCAGCGCGGGCCTGGCGACGTGCATCTGGATGTCGTAGTTCGCTTCGTTGATTGCCTGCCAGATACCGTTCAGGTCTGGCTTTCCATTGGCCAGCCTCGGCACCGCCGAGACAGGGGACTGACCGATCACCGGGACGGCGAGGACGGCAAGTACCGCGCCGGTGATGGCTCCGCCAAGGGCGGTCGCAAGCTGCGCCAGATGTTTCATGAAACCTCCGGCTCTCGACGGGACGGACTGGAAGGATGCTACCCGACTCCGGCGCTACTCCGATAGTGGTGGCGGGTTCTCGACGTCCTGCGGGATCACGCGCGTGAACTGGCCGCGCTGCAGCAACTCGCGCCCCTTGCCACCGCGCCCGGTGATCTCGTATTTCGTTGTGCTGATGGTCTGCTCGGCTCCGCGGCTCGTCTCGACGCGCATGATGTCGCGATCGCCGGTCGAGGCGATGAACCCGAGCACGCGATCCTTACCACTCAGCTTGATGAGGATGACGCCTTTCCCCGGTCCGGACAGGTAGTTCACCTCGTCCGCCCGGCACAGGATCGCGCGCGCTTCTTCGGTCGCGGCAATCACGATCTCGTCACCCGAGATCTTGGCGACGCCCACGACCTCGACCCCTTGAGATGGACGCGCGTACCTGCGGCCGGCACGAGTGCTTGGTTCGACGAACGAATCCAGGCCGAAGCGGAGGCTGTATCCATCGCTCGTCACGGCGATCGCGTGCACGCGTGGCACTGCGCCTTCCTTCTTCGGCGTGATCTCACCCGCCACGCGCGGGTCCAGGCTCACGGCTGCGATGACGCGTTCCTGGTCGCGCAGCTTGAACAGCTTTTGCACCGGCTCGCCGTAACCGGTCGAGGCGGGAACGTCGATGATGCGCGACGTGTACGCACCACCGAGATTGGTAAAAAAGACGACGGTCGCGCGCGTGCTGCCCTGCAGCACCGCCAGCACCGAATCGCCTTCACGCAACCTCGTCGTGGATAGATCGCGCACTTCCTTCTGACGCTTCACCCATCCGTCGCGCGAGACGATCACGACGTTGTCTTCTTCGACGATGAAGTCGTCTTCGGTGAACGCGACGTCTTCCTCGGACTCGATGATGGTGCGTCGCTTGTCGTTCTTGCCGTAGCGCTCCTGGATCTCGGCGACCTCGTCGCGAACGACTTTCCAGCGTCCCTCTTCGTCTTTCAGCAGCGCGCCGATCTGACGGGCGCGCTTGCGCTTGTCGGCGAGCTCGTTCTGTATGACCAGGATCTCGAGGCGGGCGAGGCGATAGAGCTTCAGCTCGAGGATCGCATCGGTCTGCTCGGCATCGAGCTCGAACCGCTTCATGATCTTGGCGGCCGAGTCCGCCTTGCCATCCGACTTGCGGATGATGCGGATGATCTCGTCGAGCGCGTCGAAGACCTTCTCGAATCCCTCGAGGATGTGAATGCGCTTCTTGAGCGACTCGAGCTCGTGCTCGAGGCGGTTGGTCACGACCTCCAGGCGGAAATGCAGGAAGTGCCAGAGGATCGCCTTGAGGTCGAGCCGTTCGGGACGCCCGACCTCCGCGTTCTCGGTCGGGATGAGGCAGGTCAGGTTGACGATGAAGTTGGTCTGGAGCGGCGTGTTCTTGAAGAGATACGCCATCACCATCTTGGGATCGGCGTCCTTCTTCAGCTCCAAAGCAATCCGGACATCGTCGGTCGAAACATCCTTGACGTCGAGGAGCGGTGGAAGCTTTCGCGACTCGGCAACCTCGGCGATCCGCTCGACGAGCGCCGCCTTGTTCACCGCGTACGGGATGCTCGTGATGTAAATCGTCTGGCTTCCCCTGGTGCTCGGGCCTTCATCCCACGTTGCCCGGAGGCGCACCGTGCCTGAACCGGTCTTGTAGATCTCTTTCAATTCGTCGGCAGAGTTGAGAACCTGCGCGCCGGTTGGAAAGTCGGGGCCCTTGACGTATCGGCACAGCTGCACGCTGCTCAGGTCGGGGTTGTCCAGCAGCCTGATCAGCGCCGTGCAGACCTCACCCAGATTGTGCGGCGGGATGTTGGTGGCCATGCCAACAGCGAGACCCGTCGTGCCGTTGATCAGGAGATTCGGAATCCGCGCAGGCAGGACGACCGGCTCGGTCTTGGTGCCGTCGTAGTTGGGGCGGAAGGGAACCGTGCGCTGCTCGATCTCGGTGAGCATCTCGTCCGAGATGCGCGCCAGCCGGCACTCCGTGTAGCGCATCGCCGCGGCCGGATCACCGTCGAGGGAACCGAAGTTGCCCGAGCCGTCGACGAGCGGGTAGCGCAGCGAGAACGACTGCGCCATGCGCACCAGCGTCTCGTAGAGCGCCGCGTCGCCATGCGGGTGATAGCTGCCCATCACGTCGCCGACGACCTTCGCGCACTTGCGATGCTTGGCATCCGCCGTCAGGTTCTGCTGCCACATCGTGTAGAGGATGCGGCGTTGAACCGGCTTCAATCCGTCGCGCACATCGGGCAGCGCACGCGAGGTGATGACCGAGAGCGCGTAGTTCAGGTAGCGGCTCTGCGCCGCCTCGTGCAGCGCGACGCCTTCCGCGCCTCCAGGCGGAGAGGGCGGGGCCGCGTTATCTTCAGGAAGGTCGAAAAGCGACGGCGAGTTCTTGCGAGATCTCTTCAAGGCTCTCTATAGTACGGTACCTTGATCGGTCATGTTCACGGCGAAGAGTATCTCCTTTCTACGTTCGTTGAAGCGCAACAACGATCGTGAGTGGTTCCGCGCGCGCAAGGACGACTACGAACGCCATGTGCGCGGCCCGATGATCGAGGTACTGGGACGACTCGCGACTGATTTCCAGGCGTTCGCACCGGAGCTCATCTCCGATCCAAAGGTGTCGCTGTTTCGCATCTATCGCGATACGCGGTTCAGCAGCGACAAGACGCCGCTCAAGACCGCGGTCAGCGCCCACTTCCCGAGTCGTCAGTTCGCCCGTAACCTGGGCGCCGGTCTCTATTTCGAGATCGCACCGACGTGGGTCTGGATCGGTGGCGGCATGTACATGCCCTCGACGTCAGACCTGCAGGCGATCCGCCACCAGATCGCGACGACGCATCCAAAGCTGCATCGACTGGTCACGGCGCCAAGGTTCCGCAACGCCGTGGGCGAGCTGAGCGGTGATCGGCTGACGCGAGTCCCGAACGGTTACCAGAAGGATCATCCGGCCGCCCACTATCTGCAGTTCAAGCAGTTCATCGGCGGCTGCGAATACGAGGCGGCATTTGCCACCAGCCGGCGCTTCTACGCGGAGCTGCTGCGCGTGTTCAAAGCGGTGACCCCCCTGGTCAGGTTCCTCAACGGCGCGCTGCTCGAGGCCGCTACGCCGGCACCGTTGCTCGTGGACGAACTGCCGCCGCGAGATCGGCGGCGAATCGCTTCGCCTCCGCCGGTTGCAACGCCGATGTGGTGACGCGAACTGCCGGCGGGCTCTGAATCCGGAAACGCTCGCCGGGTGCGACGGCCCATCCCCGCTCCGCGAGCCCCTGCACTGTCGCGGTCTCCTCGCGAACGGGAATCCACACGTTGAAACCCGATCGACCGTGCGCCTCGACGTTCAACCCGGCGAGCGCTTCGACGAGCGCGGTGCGTCGCTCGCCGTAGACCTCGGCCGCTCGTGCCAGCAGTCGCCCGCTCGACGGATCCGACCACAGGGCCATCGTCAAGTTCTGAAGCAGATGACTGACCCACCTGACGCTGACGAGTTGTCGCCGCTGCAGTCGCGCGATCGTGACGGGATCGCCTGTCGTCACGGCCACCCGCAAATCCGGACCCAGCCACTTCGACGTGGATCTCACGACAGCCCAGTATTTCCGCTGATCGGTCAGCGTCACGAGTGGAACTCCCGCGACAGCGGCTGAATCATCGATCTCGATCAGCAGCGCCTCTGGACGACGCCGAAGGATCCGGCGGAGGTCGGCGGCACGGCCCTCACTGATCGCCGCGCCGGTCGGATTCTGCGCACGTGGGGACAGCACGACAGCCGGCACTCGCGTCACGAGCGCGCGTTCCAGCGACTCGGGCCTCGGTCCTTCATCCTCGACACCAAATGGAAGCGGTGTCAGACCGAGCGAGGCGAGCAGGTCGAGGAGCGCTGGAAACGTTGGGTCCTCGACGGCAACCTGGTCGCCCGCACGCGTGTGCTCCCGCAGGAGACGCTCGATCGCGTCGAGGCTGCCGCTGGTCACCGCAACCGGGCCGCTCGCGATTTTATCGGTGACGAACTCCGTCCCGGCAAAGGCAGCTAGTGCCGGGGATTCAGGCGCCCCGCCATACAGGCGAGTCCCCGGGTCGAACGAACGAAGCGCGCGAGTCATCGAGGGCAGGAAAGCCGGGTCAGGATTGCCGGAGGCGAGATCGACCAGGCCTTGCGGCTGTCTTTCAGACCTCAACGGCCCCGCGGCGGCAGGCTCCGGCCCACGAAGCGTCGTTCCACGACGGCCGCTTCCTGACGCGAGCCCGCGCGACCTGAGCAGACGGTAGGCCGCTGCCACGGTAACCGGGCTCACATGGAGTGTGGCCGCGAGAGCCCGGATCGCAGGCAGCCTGTGCCCTCCCGCGATCGTGCTGGAGTTCAGCGCCTGTTCAATCGATGAGGCAATGGCTGCCGCGCTCCGGCCGCGAATCACATTACGTGACATGTCTTATATAGTTTTGTACTGTAACATAATTCCGCGCTGACACGGTGCCCTGGCGGCGGCAACTTCCCGGCGAATTGTCCGCAGCGTGAGCCACAATCTAGACGTGCAC
>JAICEG010000198.1 GCA_025924295.1 Vicinamibacteria bacterium | reverse complement strand
GGCCTCGGCCTTGCACCGTCAGGGGTATGACCGACCGCCCCGCGATCGTCGCCTTGGTCTGGTTTCTTCTGCTGGCCTCCGGCTGTTCCTCGCCGGCCAGCCCGACCGGCGTCGACGCTGAAGCTGCCGTCTCGTCGTCGGGCGCCAATGACATCGCAGTGCTCACCAACACGGAGCGTCGTCAGGCGGGACTGGCGCCGTTCACCATCAGTCCAGTCTTGATGCGCGCCGCCCAACTTCACGCCGACCAGATGGCCTCGGCGCGGCAGATGGCGCACGTCCTGCCGGACGCCCGCTATCCGGAGCCGCAGGATCGACTCGCGGCCGTCGGTTACCGGTGGCAGGCCTACGCGGAGAACGTCGCGTACGGTCAGGGGAGTCCCGCATCCGCGATCGCCGCATGGATGGGATCGTCCGGGCATCGCGCCAACATCCTGAATCCGGGATTGACAGAGCTTGGTGCTGGCCTTGCCAGAGGATCGGATGGGCGGCCGTACTACGTCCAGGTGTTCGGCAACCCGCGGTAGTCAGCGCGCCGCGTCTCACCATCACGCATCTTCTCTCACCCGTCGGAACAGGCCCGGGTAGTCCAGCACGATGCCGTCCCCATCCACGGAAAGATCTGCTCTGAAGTCACTGCCGTCGAGACTTTCGAAGCGATACGTGCGATCGGCCAGCCGCGTATAGGCCTGCGGTTGCGCCCGGGCCGTGAGGTCCGGCGCGAAGATCCAGGCCATGCGGAACTGTCGTCGCTCCCCGACCGCCATCGGCTCGCGGCGAATCGGGAAGCTGTTGGTGAAGGGAGTTGGCCAGATATCGATATCCACGCAACCATCGAGGTCGTCGATGGCCTGACCATCGCGGTCTCGCCAGTGGCCCTGTCCGTCTGTGTGCAGACTCAGCGATCGCGTAAGACTCTCGGTCGTGAGCACAAGCTCGGCATCGCGGAGCTGCCACGAGTCGTTCCAGGCGAGCCGATACGTGAGCCGGAAAGGACGCCGCTCTTCGTCGAACGCGAGGACGACGCTATCGGCCGTGCGCTCCGCCAGGAGCAGATGCTCGAGTCCCAGACCTTCCCGGTTCTTGTTCCAAGTGGGTGTCCAGCAGATCGTGCGGGAGCGTATCGGGGGCATTGCCGTCGACGTCACCTGGCGCGCGGCTCAGCGTGCCGCGATCACGCGCGGTCCGCTGGGGCTGACGACGAGCGTGTTGACGAGAAATCGCTGACCGTCGGCTGTGACGTCGAAGGCGTGATAGGCGCCGTACGGATGCTGCAGCTCGAAGAGCGGCTCGTATCCTTTCACTGTGATGCCAGAAGACATATCTATCTGCGCCGACATCAACATCCGGTTGGGCGCGACGTAATAGATCTCCTTCCCGTCACGCCGCCAGCGTGCCTGTGCGCCGCCATCAGCCGATATGCGCCAGCGGCGAGTGGCCGCGGGAAATGGCGCGACGAAGACCTCGGGCTGACCCGAATCGGCTGCGCTGAACGCGACCCAGCGACCGTCCGGCGAAAACGAGGCCCAGTTCTCCGACGCGGCGGTGTGGAGGTAGGGATAGGGCGATCCCGTTCCGTCGCGCAGCAGCACCCATATGTCGTTGCTCGTTCGCTCGTTGTTGGTCACATAGAGGACGTAGCGACCATCCGGAGACCAGCTCACCGGCCACTTGCCCTCGTCGCCTCCGAGCACCTGCATGCCTCGAGAGGCGTCTGTTGACGGGCCTTCGAACAGGCTGAGTCGCTCTCTCGTGAACGAATTGAGCAGAACGCGCTGTCCGTCCGGCGACCAGATCAGCCAGTTCTCATCGGCTGGATCCGACGTGAATCGCGTGCGCTCATCGGACGCGAGGTGATAGAACCAGATATCGCGCGTCGCGCGGGCAACGTCGGTGACGGCGACGGCGACGCGGGTGCCGTCAGGCGAGATCTCGAGGTTGCCGTGATCGGCGATCGGCCCCACGGCTCCCAGCCGCTGGCCAGTGCGATCGAACCAGATGAGACGGGAGAGCACCGCGGGACGCGATGACTGCGCGAACGCCCACGAGGCGGCAGTCATTGCGACCATCAGGCCCGCGAGCGCTTGGCGCATGGGGCGATAGTACTGCCGTTCAGGGTTCAGAGTTCAAGGGTTCAGGGTTCGTGTTCGGGGTTCCGGTTCTTCGTTCTTCGCTCTTAGTTCTTCGTTCGCGGGCCGGTTACCTCAACCGTGTAGTGTCGTTGGTTTCCGCATCGCCGATGCCTGAATCCTCAGCTCCCGCAGCCACGTGTCCGTTTGCAGGCACACGCGCGCGAAGCGCGTGAAGTCGAGGCCGAGGCGATTGACGCATTCGCTGTCGACCGCGAGATTGAATCCCTCCGCGCCCAGGCCCATGCCGATGTTCTTCGCGACCATGTTGGCGATCACGACGGCGTCGAGCACGGGCGTCGACGTACCAAGGTGTGGATCGTGATGCCGCGCGATGGCATCGGTCACGGCGTCGGGGAATTGCCATTCCACGGCAATCGCAGCGCCGACGGCTGCGTGATTGACGCCGAACAGCTGGCGCTCGGCTTCAACGAACGTCACGTGCTGCTCCCTGGCGTGACGCACGATGATGTCGACGCTCGTATTCAGGCAGCGGCTCATCACGAGCTTGCCGATGTCGTGCAGCAGCGCGGCCGTCGTGGCGATCATCGGGAGGTGTGCCGACGGGCACTCCTGCATCAGCGCGCGCACAGCGAGTTGCGCGGCAGCGGCGTGTGCCCACAGCTCGTCTTCGCTGAGATCGTACAGTGGGGCGGCGGTTCGCAGGCGCACCAGATATTCACCCAGCACCAGATTCAGTAAAGGTACGGTCCCCACTCGGACGACGGCATCGCGGACCGTTTCCGGCGGACGCGAGCCCGCATGCGCCCACGAGCGGGCGAGGCGGAGCACCGAGGCGGCGATGGCCTGATCGAACTCGACGAGCTCGGCAATCTTCACGAGCGACACGTCTTCCCCCTGCATCAGCGCCACGAGGCGCTGTGCGGTGACCGGCATGGGCTCGAGTTGCTCGATGCCGCGCACCAGGGTGGATGGAAGCAGTTGTCCGCCGCTCATATCGGTGGTCCCGTCAGGACCGTGTAATCGTCATTCAGGTCGAGGCCTTGAACTACCGCTATGCGCAAAGCTTTTCGCACAGCGGATGACTTCCGGCTCATCATGCAATAAACTGTGAGGCTGGTTGGCGTGAAGAATTGTGCGCCAATGTCATGGACCTGACATACAAGCGGCCGATGCGGTGATCGTTCATATCAATCACATTTCGCAGAGCAAGAAACCGAGGAACGGCCAGCGTTCACCACAGAGCGAGATGGCGGGCCTGGTGACCGGGTCGTTGATGTCGCTCGTCGAAGACGGCGTCCTCGATGCCCGCATGGCCCCGTCCCTGCGGATTCACCTGGACTGGATCCAGTACAAGACCAACTTTCGCGACCCGGTGATGGTGCGCCGGACGACGGGCACTCAAGGACAGGCTCTGCCGCTGGCCGAGATCGCCATCGATCTGCGGCAGGCCGATGCGGGCAAGCTCCAGAGCGACCTGGCTCGCGCGGTGAAGAGCCTCGATGCCGGACCGGAATCCAATGTCGAGAACCACCTGTACCTCGATGACTTCCGGCCGTACCGGGACTGCCTGATCTGGGCCTTCAACCGTTTGTTCTGGCGCTATCTCGGTGACTGGGAAGCGGCCTCGGGCAAGGGCTTCGAGGCGGCACTGCCCGGCGGATCGTCGGACGCCAATCATCCGCAGGCGGTCTCCGATTCCGTCGCCGATTTCTGGACCCTGCTCCGCGATCTCGAGACGCGCGGGCAGTTACCGGCCGAGATTTTCGGCCTCGAGATCGGTGTCGGCTCCGGTGCGCGTGCCGCGGCCTGGCTCGATCGCTTCAAGGCGCTCGACGAGCAGTGCGGGACGAACTTCTACTCGAAGCTGCACTTCATCCTCGGTGACTACTCGCCGACCAGCCTGGAGCGCGCGGTGGCGGCGGTTGCACATCATGGCGACCACGTCAGCGGTGTCCCGCTCGATGCGCTGAACCCGTTCAAGTCGCTCAGCGCGCACCGCTTCAAGATCATGTACGTCCACCTGACCAACGTGTACGACAACCTCCCGTTCGACGACATCGTGCGTCGCGACGGCAAGTTGTACCTGGTCGAAGTGCGCGCGTACCTCAACGGGCCGCTGGTGGACACGCTCGTCGCCGACTTTGGTATCTCACGTGCCGATCTGCCGGCGATGGTGAGCAAGCTCCTCGACGGCGGACCGTACGCCGTCTTCGAAGGCGAGAAGGGCGTCGCCTTCTGGCGCCGTCTGTGGGACACGTTCAAGCTCGAAGAGCGGCTTCGCGTGCTCGACGACCGCGAGGAGGACCATGTCCCTCCCGGTCTGACGCGCACACATCTCGAGGACCTGCTGGCCGAGGCGCCCGACGATGTGCGGTTTCACATCTCGAGAGGGGCGGGGGAGAGCTTCGCGAACACGCTGCCGCTCCTGCACCCGCGCGGCTTCCTGCAGGTGCAGGACATCTTCGTCAGCGAGATGGACGACTACCGCAAGGGGTTCAAGGGGCCAGGGAAGCTGGACGGCTCACTCGTGACGTGGGTGAACGGCGCGCTCCTGAGAGCCGTTGGCGCCCGCGCCGGTTACGACGTGCACTTCGCGCCGTTCCCGTACCGGCCCGGCACGAAGACGAGCATTCTGTACACGACGCAACGGGATTAGTCGGCTCTTGGCGTTCGGCTCTCGGCTCTTGGAGGCCTGGAGCCCAGCGCCCGGAGCCTTAAGCCGACAGGGATAATAGAGAGAGACCCATGACGCCGCCACTGCCCATTCTTCCGACCACCGTTATCGGCAGCTACTCGATGCCCGAGTGGCTCGAACGCGCGAAGAACGAGTACCTCTCGCGTCGTCTGAGCCGCCGCGATCTCGATGAGATGCACGATGCGGTGCGGAAAGCTGCGATCAAGGACCAGGAGATCGCCGGGATCGACATCGTTTCGGACGGCGAAGCGCAGCGCGACAACATGATCGACTACTTCACCGAGCGCCTGCCCGGTGTGCAGGTCGATCTCGGCTCGAAGCGGTTCTACTACGACTTCTACGAGAGCATCGTCCGATCGAAGCTGGCCACCGGCACGCTCGGATTGGCGGAAGAGGCGAAGTTCCTGGGCAAGTTCAGCACGCACGCGTCCAAGATTTCGGTCTCGGGGCCGCACACGCTGGTCAAGCGCATTCAGAACAAGCACTACGCGACGGAAGAAGCGTTCGCGCTCGATCTGGGGCGCATGCTGAACCTCGAGCTGAAGGAGCTCGTTCGTGCCGGCGCTACCCGCCTGCAGATCGACGAGCCCTACTTCTCGGGCTTCCCCGAGGATCTGCCGTGGGCGCTCAAGGCCATCAACGAGATGGTGGCCGGCGTGAACGCGCACGTGACGCTGCACATCTGTTACGGCAATCGCTACGGTAAGCCGTCGTTCGAGGGCAGCTATCAGTTCCTGTTCCCCGCCATCCTCGAAGCCAAGGTTCAGGCGGTGTCGATGGAGTTCGCGCGCCGCGGCGAGGACGATCTCAAGCTGTTCAAGGAGTTCAACGTTCCGTTCCAGGTCGCCATCGGCGTCATCGATGTGAAGACCAATGAAGTGGAATCGCCGGGGTTCGTGGCCGACCGGATTCGTCGCGGGCTCGACGTCATCGGGCCCGAGCGGCTCATCATCACACCGGACTGCGGCCTCGTTCGCCTTCCCCGCGATGTGGCGTTCAGCAAGCTGAGCGCGATGGCTGAAGGCACGCGGTCGGTTCGAAAGGAACTCGGCAGATGAGACCGCTCGCCGAGCGGGTGAAGTCCGGCCAGTTCCTCTATGTGACGGAGCTGGTGGCGTCGGGCCTCAAGCGCGAAGCGCAGGTACTCGAGATCGCCTCCAAGCTGGCGATGATTCCGGAGATCGCCGCGGGCAGCATTACGAGCTACGCCGGTGGTCAGCTCGGTCAGGAGTCCATTCGCGTCGGCACCGCGGTCCGCGCGCGCGGGCTCGTGCCGAATGTACATCTCACCTGCGTCGGCCAGGACCGCGCGACGATCGAGAAGACGCTGGTCGCGCTGCAGGCGCTCGAGATGTACAACATCTTCTCGATCAGCGGCGACTGGCCGAAGGCGGCACAAAGGACCGCCGTCTTCGATATCGATTCGGTGCAGCTCGCGGCGCACATCGCCGAGAAGCGGGCGAAAACCGGCACGCCCTTCTTCATCTCGTGCGCGGTCTCTCCGTTCAAGTACCAGCGCGAGGATCTCCTCTATCAGTACCTGAAGCTGGAGAAGAAGATTGCCGCCGGCGCCGACATGGCGATCACGCAGGTCGGCTGGGATGCGGTCAAGTTCGTCGAGCTGAAGCGGTATCTCGACGAGCGCGGGCTGAAGACGCCGGTCCTCGGCAACGTCTACGTCCTCAGTCGCCGGGCAGCGGAGCGGATGAACACCGGCAATCCTCCCGGATGCTGGGCCTCCGACGAGCTCGTCGCCGTGCTGCGAAAGGAATCGGAAGCGCCCGACGGGGGCCTGCAGGCGCGCCTCGAGCGCGCGGCCAGGAGCGTTGCGATCCTCAAGGGCATCGGCTACGCCGGCGCCTACATCGGCGGCACGCACGACGCACGGCACATCAACCAGATCATCCGCAGGGCCGAAGAGCTCGCTCCCAAGTGGGAGGAGATCTTCGAGGAGCTGCAGTTCGGCAAGAAGGACGGCTTCTATCTCTACAAGCGCGATCCGCAGCCGAAGCCGACGCGCGAGTTCCTGCCCACGGTCATGGACGCCGCCGCCAAGGCGTTGCCGTTCGTGCCGTGGTCGAAGAACGTCACGGACTCGCCGATGCGCCGCCTCTTCCAGGGCGTGTTCCGCTGGATCGATCGCCAGCCTCGCCTCAGCCACTGGTTCGAGCGCTTCGAGTACTACGGCAAGAAAGAGGTGTTCGGCTGCCAGAACTGCGGCAACTGCGTGCTCGGTTCCATGGAGTACGTGTGCCCGCAGACCTGCCCGAAGCAGATGCGCAACGGTCCGTGCGGCGGCACCTTCCACGGCAACTGCGAAGTGATCGACCAGGAGTGCATCTGGGTGAAAGTGATGGCGCGCGCCGAGGCGTCGAACACGATCGATCAGTTGAAGGTGTTCATCCCGCCACCGGATCGCAAGCTGACGGGCACGGCCTCGTGGGTCAATTTCTATCTCGGTCGCGACAGCAGACCCGGGCGGCCGAAAGACTTGTGGAAGGGCGGTGCCGGTCCCGGCCGCACCGTTCCGATCGACGAAGACGAGCACCTCAAGACGGCTGGACCTTCAGCCGCCGACCAGGCTCTGGCGGCGAGGTCCGCCAAGCCAGCCGCAGGCGCCAAGCCCGCTGCGACGAACGCGCCGGGTGCCGAAATGAGGCAAGCAGGGTAACACTTCAGATTTCGGCGGGTCCAAACGGCAGGACCCGCCCTACACGAGGATCTACCACCAGATGAAGTCAGCGCTCGAAATTGCCCACGAAGCCAAGTTGCGTCCCATCTCCGAGGTCGCGTCCGCCGCAGGGATCCTCCCGGAGGAGTTAGAGCAGTGCGGTGAGTTCCGCGGCAAGGTGCGTCTGTCGACGCTCGATCGCCTGGCGTCGCAGCCGAACGGCAAGCTGGTGATCGTCACCGCGATCACGCCCACCAAGGCTGGCGAGGGCAAGACGACGACCAGCGTCGCGTTGACGATGGGCCTGGGGAAGATCGGCAAGAAGGTGATGCTCTGTCTTCGCGAGCCGTCGATGGGTCCCGTGTTCGGCGTCAAGGGCGGCGGTACTGGCGGCGGCTACGCACAGGTCGGGCCGATGGAGGACATCAACCTTCACTTCAACGGCGACTTCCACGCCGTGACGGCGGCGCACAACCTGCTCGCCGCGGCGCTCGATGCGTCGATTTACAACGGCAACCCGCTGCACATCGACCCTTCGACGATCAGCTGGCCGCGAACGGTCGACATGAACGATCGCGAGCTGCGCTATTCCGTGGTCGGCCTCGGCGGCAAGACCCACGGCGTTCCGCGCGAGCACCAGTTCGTGATCACCGCGGCGTCCGAGGTGATGGCGATCTTCGCCCTGTCCAACGGCCTGGCGGATCTGCGGCGCCGGCTCGGGCGGATCGTCGTGGCTTCGACCTTCGCGGGCGAGCCGGTCACGGCGGAGATGCTCAAGGTGGCCGGCGCGATGACCGTGGTGATGAAGGACGCCATCAAGCCGAACATCGTGCAGACGCTCGAGGGGCAGCCCGCGCTCGTGCACGCCGGTCCGTTCGGCAACATCGCTCACGCCGCCAACTCGATCCTGGCGGATCGCATCGCGCTGAAGCTGGCCGACTACGTCATCACCGAGGCAGGCTTCGCCAGCGACCTCGGCTTCCAGAAGTTCTGCGACATCGTCTGCCGCGTCGGGGAGTTCACACCGAGCGCCGCGGTGCTCGTGACGACCGTGCGCGCGACGAAGTCTCATGGGGGCAAGCCCTTCAACCTGCTCGCCAACGAAGATCTGGAGGCGATCGTCAAGGGGGCGGACAATCTTGCCGCGCACGTGCAGATCGTCCGCCAGTACGGGTTGCCGTGCGTGGTCGCGATCAACAGCTTCCCGACCGATTCGGCCCGCGAGATCGATCTCGTGCGCGAGCTGGCGCTCAAAGCGGGTGCGGAAACGGTGGTCGCGCACTCGGGGTTCTCGCAGGGTGGCGCCGGTACCGTGGACCTCGCGAACGCCGTGACCGCGGCATGCGAGAAGAAGAACAAGTTTTCTTTCCTGACGCCGAACGGCACGCCGCTGGTGCAGCAGATCGAGGCAATCGCGACGAAGATCTATGGCGCTGCGGCGATCGATCTCGAATCGCAGGCACGCAAGGATCTCGAGCGCATCGAGAAGCTGGGGCTCGCGCACGCGCCGGTGTGCATGGCGAAGACGCAGATGTCCCTCTCGCACGACCCGGCGCTCCGCAACCGTCCAACCGGATTCATTCTGCCCATTCGCGCGCTCGTACCCAGCGCCGGTGCGGAATTCGTGGTGGCGCTCTGCGGCGAGATGCAGCGCATGCCGGGTCTGGGGAAGGCGCCGGCGTTCATGAACATCGATATCGATGGTGAGGGCAGGACGG
>JAICEG010000197.1 GCA_025924295.1 Vicinamibacteria bacterium | reverse complement strand
CATGCCGACCTCCGAGCGCAGCCGGGCCAATGCACTTCCCTCTTCGGGCAGAGGCCGCCCGTCGAAGCGGATGATGCCGCGATCGATCGTCTCCAGCCGGTTGATCGTCCGGCACAAGGTGGACTTGCCGCCGCCGGACGGGCCGACGACCACCACGACTTCTCCGGAAGAAACGGTCAGGTTGATGTCACGCAGTACGTGAACGGTGCCGAAATGCTTGTTGACGCGCTCGAGGCCGATGAGTGGTGGGGCCACCGTTATGTGCTCTTCCGGATATACGTGGCTCCCATCGCCGTGGATTGCAGACCGGCCCGTGCCTCTCTCGAAGAGAAGACACGCCATCAAGGGGAATTATTCCCGCAAGCAGTGTCGAGGTTGCTTTTCAGCGTCGAGCGAGAGCGATCAGGTCTCGTGCTTCGCTCAGATCGAGAGTGTCGAAGCCTTCTTCGAGCTGTTCGTAGATTGGAAGGATCGCGTCGCGCGCCTGCGCGTGCGTCGCGGTGCCGCGATGCAGGCGAGCGAGGCTCGTTGCGGCGCGCAACTCCAGCAACCGCGCTCCCTGTCGGCCGGCGATCGCGAGTGCTTGTTGGAAACAGGCTTCAGCACCCTGCACATCGGCACGTTTTCGTCCACCAGCGAGCAGCAGCTCTCCTTTGAGACGACACACTTCTGCCTCGTACATGCCTTCGCCCGTGGCTTCTGCCAGCTTCAGCGCTTCGTCGAGGAGACAGAGCGCCTCGTCGCGTTGATCGGTTGCCGCGTACGCTTCAGCGAGCAGCGCCAGGAAGTGCGGCCTCATGAGCTCCGCGCCGGTCTCTTTCCATGCCGCCAACCCCTCGCGGATCTGCCCGGCGGCGTCTTCGTCATCGCCGCGGCCGATCAGTGCCCAGCCGCGAACGATTCGCGCTGCTGCTCCGTACAACACCAGGCCGTGCTCGCCGGCCAGAACGATGACATCGTCGGCATGCCCTTGTGCCAGCGTCCGCTCACGGCGAAGTTGGTGGAGCACCGCCTCGAAGAAGAGCGCATGTGCAAGCCCATGGGGTTCCGACAGTCCGCGGGCGAGTGCAACCGCTTCCCGAATCAGGGCGAGAGCACGATCAGGCTGGCCGATGAACCACAGGCACCAGCCAGCGAAGCAGCGTACGGCCACGCCCGGGTCGAGCGCATCGACGGAGGGGTCGTCGCGGCCGCGGTCGGCACCATGGAGCGCCAGCGCCTTGTCGAAATGCTCCAGTGCCAGACGAAAGTTGCCCTGATGCGTGCGGGTAATCTCCATTGCCCAGTGGGCCCGCATCGCCCCACCCGGATACGGAACGTGCTCGGAAATGTGCAGAAGCTCGCGGGCGATTCCGAGCGCCTGGGACAGTTCGGCCTTCAGCGCATGAAACGTCCACAGCCCCCACAGCGCCTGCGAAAGCTCCGGTGTGGTGCCTCCCAACCGTTCACACAGCGTGCGCGCACGCAGATAGACGCTTCCGACTTCCTGTGCGGCGTACCCTTCGGTCGCAATCAGCGGTACGCCAAGAGTGATCCGTAACCGCAGTTCCTGGAAGGCGCGGTCGTCGGTGTCCGGCAGCGACGCAAGCAGCTCGAGCCCTCGCCGCGACGCTGCAATCGCCTCGCGATAGGCCGATCGGTGCATCGCGTTGACGCCAGCCTGCTGAAAGTAGCGCGCAGCCCGCTCGTGGTCGTTGGCCTGCTCGAAGTGCATGGCCAATTCGGCCGCGATCTCGTTGCTGTGCGCGCCGTACAACTCTTCATCGCACCGGCCGATGCGCTGGTGCAGATGCATGCGCCGCGACCCGGACATCCTGTCGTAGAGAACGTGTCGATACACGGCGTGCACGAAGCCGAACCGTCCGACCGCGCCGCCGCTCGGAATCAGCTGGGTGCCACACTCCCGGATGAACTGGTGCCGCCTGCTCAATTCCTCGCAGCGGATCTCGACATCCGTCAGGTCGTGGCCGAGTGCGGCGGCGACAGCGACCACGGGAAACTCGTTGCCGACGACGCTGGCGGCTTCGAGGATCCGCTGATCGCGCGCATCGAGACGTTCGACCTGCGTTTCGATCAGCTGCCTGATCGAGTCCGGCACTCCCACCTTGACGGTGTCAATCGGCGCGCTCAGCCGCCACCCGTCTTCATGCGGCTCGATCAGCCTCTCCTGGATCAGGTGGTCGATCGTGTTGACCATGAACAGCGGGTTCCCGTCGGTCCGTTCATGGAGGAACGCGACGAGGTCGGGAGGGAATCTGTGCCCGGGGAACCTGACGGCGAGATGCTGCCCCACGGCTTCCCTCGTCAGGTATTCGAGGGGCAATTCCTCGCCCTGCCGCCTGGCTACAAGCTCCTGCTTCACGGCCTTCAGCGGGTGCCCGCTCGCAATCAACTCGGCCGGCCGGTAAGTTCCGATCACCAGGAGGTGCGCGGCTCGCTGGCGGCGAGCGACGTACGAGATGAGGTCCAGGGTCGAGAAGTCGCTCCAGTGCAAGTCTTCGAGCACGAGGACGAGCACCGAGTCTGCCGTCAGCGCGTCGAGTGCCTCGCCCATTTCACGGAGCATGCGCTCGCGCGTCGTTCCCGGCGTATCGCGGCCGAACAGTTCGCGATCGGCCGCGGTCACAAGCGACGGCATCTGCATCAGCCACATCGGTGCGTGCGCTCGGATCACGTCGACGACGTGGCTGTCCTCGCGGCACAACTGCTGAATCGCATCCAGGACCGGCAGATAGGCCTCGCTCATCCCGTACTGCGACAGGCACTGGCCGCTGCAGACTCGCACCGTCCGGTCTGCGCCGATGCCTCGTACGAAGCGTTCGAGCAGCGTTGTCTTGCCGATGCCGGCCTCGCCGGTCACGAACACGACCTGGCGCTCGCCGCCACGCGCTCGTTCCAGCCACGCCTGCATTCGCGAGAGCGCATGCTCGCGCCCCACGATCGCTTCTGGCAGATCGGTCACGCGCAGGGGAGCAGGAGTCGTCGTGCCGTCGGAGCCGGCCTCGTGCCGCAGCGCCGCCGCCGGCACCGGCCTGCCAATCTCGGCGATGAACCGGTAGCCGCGTCGATGTGCCGTCTCGATGAACCGTGGCGACCTGGGATCGTCGGAGAGCGCCTCGCGGATCTGTCGAATCGCCACCTTCAGGACGGCATCGCCCACGAACCTGTCGTGCCAGACGGCGTTGATCAGGTCGTGTTTGGTCACGAGCTCGCCAGCTCGAGTCACAAGCTGTTCGAGCACGCCGAACGCCTTCGGCCTGAGCTTGATGGCGTCGGAGTCTTTCCAGAGACACAGGTTCACCCGATCGAGGGCAAACGGATGGAAGTGAATGCGACGTTCGTTCGACACGTGCGTTTCGCGCGTAACCGAAGCTTTACCGCAACGCTATGACTGAGGTTCCAAGGGTTGATTATTGTTCTTTGTTGATACGCGAGTCATGGCAATCGAGAGCGGACCCACCTCATGCATCAGTCGAAGCATATCTGTAACAAACGCCATCCTCCCCGGCTTTCGAACACGCACGACCGGCACTCGTCCCAACTCGCTACGACGAAGGAGAGGTCCGCGAACGTTGTTTATGAGTACCTTTATCGGGAATCACACGAGCCGCCCGAACTTCGATGAGGTGGTGGTCCCCCACCTCGACGCCGCCTACAGATTGGCGCGCTGGCTGACCCGGAACGAGCACGACGCGGAAGACGTCGTGCAGGAGGCGTCACTCCGCGCGTTTCGCTACTTGCAGACATTCTCGGGGAGCAACGCCAGAGGCTGGTTTCTCAGGATTGTCCGAAACACCTGTTACGGTTCCTTCGGCCGGAAGCCGCTGCAGCCGACTGATGTGTTCGATGAAGAACAGCACAGCAGCAGCGAGCTGGCGAACACTCCGGAATCACTGATGCTTCAAGCTGCCGATGCTATGCTGATCGACCAGGCGTTGAGCGACCTGCCCGATCGATTTCGCGAACTCCTCGTGCTCCGCGAGATCCAGGGCTTCTCGTACCAGGAGCTGGCCGACATCCTCGGAATCCCCATCGGGACGGTGATGTCCGGGCTCTCGCGGGCCCGTCAGGCTTTCCACAACGCCCTGCGCGCACGCCTTGCACATGTCGACCGATCATCTGACCGACCCGACTGACCTCGGTCTTCTGCAGCGCATCGTCGCCCGCGACACCGCCGCGCTCGCTGAGCTGTACGATCGTCACAGCCGGCTTCTGTTCGGTCTCGTTCTGAGAATCGTACGGGACAGAGCCGAAGCCGAGGAGATCCTTCAGGAAGTGTTCATCCGCGTATGGACGCGCGCCGAGTTGTACGACTCGCGACTTGGCGGCCCGACACCGTGGCTGGTCCGCCTCGCGCGCAATTGCGCGATTGATCGCCTCCGCGCCCGAAGAACTCGCGACGCCGTCAGCAGGCCGGGCCTCGACGAGTCGACGGCGTACCCGGCGCACTCCTCCATGCACGTCCCGACGCCTGAAACGGTCGTCATACATGCGGAAAGACGCGGGACGGTGGTGGAGGCGCTGTCACGCCTCCCTGCGGAGCAGGCGCGCCTCATCGAGGCCGCTTTCTTCGAGGGGTACACTCACAGCGAGCTTGCCACGCTCTTCGGATTGCCTCTGGGGACTGTGAAGACGCGCATCCGTGCGGGGCTGACGACGATGCGGCAACGGTTGGAGCACACCGTATGATTCCGGACGACGTCCACGATCTGGCGTTGGCCGACGCGATCGGTGTACTCGATCCGGACGAGCGCCGCGCGCTCGAGGAGCGCCTCGCGGCCCTGCCGGAAGACGTGCGTGCCGAAGTTGCTCACCTCTACGCCGCAGCCGTGGAGATCTCATCGACCACCAACAGCGAGGCACCGTCTCCCCGTGTCCGCGCAGCCTTGCTGGCAAAGATCGAGGCGCCAACCAATCACACGATTACTGCCAGCGACCTGGACTGGGTTCAGACTCCGGTGCCCGGGGTCCGCATGAAGGTCCTCGCCATCGACAGAGCCCGGGATCGAGTGACGATGCTGCTGAGGGGCGAGCCGGGTGCGACCTACCCTGCCCATCGGCACACGGGGCCCGAGGAGTGCTACGTGATCAAGGGGTCCCTCGTCATCGAAGGGCAACTGCTGCGGGCGGGCGACTTTCACCACGCCGATGGCGAGAGCAATCATGGCGCGCTTCACACCGACGAAGGCGTCGAGGTGATACTCGTCGCGTCCGCCAGCGACTACCTGCCCGACCTCGCGTGACGGGGCGCGCGCCATGTCAGTGACTCCCGTTCGAGTCGTCACGCCGATCAGAAGTCGACGGTCACGCCAAGCTTGGCGACCCGCGCGTCCAGCACGTCCTGTGGGTTCAGCCATGTCGTCGTGACCGGGCTGTACACCTGGTTGTAGGTCAGCACGGGAGCGCTGTTCATCAGATTGTAGAAATCGACCTGGAGTTTGGTGCGCGTACGGCCGATCCGTACGAGCTTGGCCAGGCGCAGATCGATCTGATTGACGCGATCGCCGTAGAGCGTTCCGGGTTCGATCAGATTGACGGTGACGTTCGCGACGCCGCCCGACGGTGGACGGCCGAGCGATTGCGCCACGACGGCCGCCGGGACGTTGTAGTTCGCCGCCAGCTGCACTCCCGGGTTGCTCCGGAACGTGGTGCTGACCTCGACGTCGATCTTGGGAACGAGGTACGAGCCCAGCCCGCGGACCTGTGTGAGGAATCCGGATGCCAGGTGACAGTACTGCAGCGGCATCGCCCCTTGCTGGTTGACGCCGAGGGCGCTCGGGCCCGGAATCGACACGCCGATCGTGACGGTCTGGGGCGGGTTGAGGCTTTCGGGGACTTGCGACGCGACCTCGCAGAAGTCCATCACCGTCTGACCAGTGCTGGTGCCGCCCTGTAACGTCAGGCCATTCAGCGTGCGCGCGCTGACCGTGACATCGACGCCGTTCCAGTGGTGTCCGTAGTTGCCGAAGCGGCTGGCCGGCTGCACTTGATAGTCGACGATCCCGAAGAGTTGAGGATCGACGTCGTGCAGCCCGGAGATCGTATAGCCGCCGCCATCGGGCAGCCGCGGATCGTTGGGGGCGGTGATGCTGTACTGCGTGAAGTTCGAGGCGTTCACCGCCAGGTTGCGGGTGACGTACTGTCCGTACCACCACCGTTTGTTGAACTGAACTTCAGCCGAGATGCGCGGCAGAATCTCGTGCGCAAGCGCCACGCCGACCTGGGTGTCCCAGGGGCGGAGGCCGTTGAGCAGTTCGTCGGCGTAACTGAGGCCGGCATTCAGTGTTCCGAAGTTCGTGTTCGCGACGCGGCCGCACGAGTCGCCACCGGTCAGCCGAAGATCCTGCGCGTTGGGATTCAGGAGATCGCAATCAGGTATGACATTCCTGTTGGTGTCTGCCCAACTGCGATCGGCACGCGTCGCGATCTGCGACGTCGGAGCGGCGCCAGTGAAGATGCCTCCGTTCTGTGCGGGATAGAGATACCGGCCCCAGTTCGCCTTGACCGAGGTCTTCCCCGTCCCGAAGAGATCGTAGGCGGCGCCCACTCTCGGACTGATGTTGTGAAAGTTCACGCCGTCGGCCCTGTCGATGGTCGTCACCTCGGGGAAGAACCGCGTCCCTCCGATTTGCGCGCTCGGGTAGTAGCTCCATGCATGGTCGTACCTGAGGCCGCCTTGCAGCGTCAGCCTCTTCAGCGTCCACTGATCCTGGATGAAGATGGCGTCGAAGCGCGTGCGCCACTCGCTCTCGAACATGCCGGAGAACTGGGTGATCTGATTCGGGATCCCGTTGTTGAACCGGTACTGGACCGCGTCAGGGGGAGCAGGGTTCGACTCCTGGCTGTCGTAGTTCCAGAGGCCGTTGTAGCCGAACTTCAGGTTGTGCGCGCCGGTCACGTACGAGAAATGCGCCTTCCACGTGTTGGAGGAGATCCATCCAGTCGATTTATCGCCGCACGCCGGACTGTACGAGCGATAGCACAGACCCGGGATGGCCCCGCCCTGCTCTGATACGGAGATCAGATTGGTCGTGGGATTTCCGGGAGCCGGGCCGCCTCCCCAGCGATTGTTGTAGGCGCTCCAGCCGACGTCGAGCAGTGCCTTGTTCGAGAGCGTGTTCGTCCAGTTCACCTGCGTGATCCGGTTCGGAGGGGTTGAATAGGTTGCGGTTTCCGGCGCGGCCGTCGCGCTGCCACCGATGATCCATCCATCGGTGTTGTCACGACACGCACTGCCGGCCGTCGAGCCGGGCCATCGCGCGCCGGAACATCCCCACTGCTCGTCCCAGAAGCCGGTGAGCTTGTTGTTGGGATTCATCTGCCACGTCAGACGCACCGCGCCCGAGCGCGTCTTGCCGGCGCCGCGCGCAGGTCTGCTCATGTCCGGTTCGTAGGACCACGAGCCTGGATTGCCCGCGTTGAGATTCGCCCACATACCGGGCACCGACATCGAGTTGCCCTGATTGCGCAGCCACCCGAAGAACCACAGTTTGTCTCGCTTGATGGGACCACCAAGCGCGAAATCGACGTCCCACAACTCCAGCAAGTCTCCAGGCGATCGCAGACCGGCAGCCTGCAACTCCTCGCTGTAATTGCTGTCCTGCAAATGCCGGTTCGAGTAGAAGAACGATGAGGCACCGGTGTAGTCGTTGCCACCCGTCTTCGGGACGATGTTCATGTACGGTCCGCCGGTTTCCACTTCACCGAGACCACCCGACGTGGCAAAAGTCACTTCCTCGACGTTCCCGGTGTTGACCTGGTACCCGGAGACGCCACCACCACCGCGCGACGCGCCCACGTTCATGCCGCCAACGAGAAGCCGGCCTTCACTGGTGGGGCCACCGTGAATACCGAAGGTGATCATCGACGGCGTCAACTGCATCGAGTTGGGAGCCCCCGTGACGCCGGGCATCAGCAGCAGCAGGCCATTCCAGCTTCGAGCAGCGGGGACGCTGGCGACCAACTCGCCATCCATCACGGCCTGGCGCGTGGCGTTCTGCACGTCGACAACCGGCGTCTCGCCGGCGACGGTGATCGTCTCCTCGAGTCCACCAACCGACATGTCGCTGTTGACGGTCACCGTGCCCGATCCGCTCAACTCGATGCCGGTGCGAACCACCGTGTTGAATCCGGGCAGCGTGAACGTCAGCGTATACGTGCCTGGACGCAGGTCGACGATGCGGTATTGCCCGGTGCCATCGGTCACAACCGAGCGGACCTTTTCAATCAAAGCCGGGCTCGCTGCCTCGACGGTCACGCCCGGAAGAATGCCGCCGGATGGATCTCTGACTACTCCGGCAAGCGCCTGAGCAGATGCGAGAGACGGCACGGTCGTCACGAAGCCGATTAACAGGAGCACGATCGATACTCGTAGGTGCATGGGTCCCCCTTACTTGAAGGCGCGAGTATAGACAGCGGCCCTGCTAACAAAATCCCCAGAATGGGGTAGTCAGAACGAGTTCACGGATCGGATTGGATGAGCCGGCCATCCACGAAACGTCGTGGCCGGCGATCGCGCTAGAGCCCCGCTGAATCGAACGAGACCTCCGCCGGCAGTCCAACATACTGCTCGGCCAGGCTCGTCATGGCGGCACGCGAGCTGGTGAGGTAGTCGAGGTCGGCGATCTGGCGCTGGTGATCGAACGCGCTCTCATCGGGGAAGCGATGGAGCGTCGACGTCATCCACCAGGAGAAACGCTGCGCCTTCCAGACGCGACGCAGACAAATGTCCGAGTACTCGTCGAGTCCGTCGGTGCGCCCCCGCTCGTAGAACATCTTGAACGCGCGCGCGAGCACCAGCACGTCGGAGGCCGCCAGGTTCAGTCCCTTCGCACCGGTCGGCGGAACGATGTGCGCGGCGTCGCCGGCGAGGAACAGAGGACCGTAGCGCATCGGCGCGGCAACGAAGCTGCGCATCGGCGTCACGCCCTTCTGCAGGATGCGACCGATATTCGGCCTCCAGCCGTCCTCCGTCGTCATGCGCGTGAACATCTCCTGCCAGATCGCCTCGTCTGACCACTTCTCGATCGATTCGTCAGGCGGCACCTGAAGATAGAGCCGCGTCACCTTCGACGAGCGCATGCTGAACAGCGCAAACCCGCGCTCGTGGAGCGTGTAGACGAGTTCATCGCAGGACGGCGGCGCCTCGGCGAGAATTCCGAGCCAGCCGAACGGGTAGACGCGCTCGTACGTGGTCAGAATTCCGCT
>JAICEG010000196.1 GCA_025924295.1 Vicinamibacteria bacterium | reverse complement strand
CAGGTCATGTCCACGCCAGAGGCCGCGGCGCGCGCACACATCGTGCGCCGCCGGTCGTCGTCGCTGACCAGCCCATTCACTTCCCGCGCGATCGCCCCTGCATCTCGCGGCGGCACGAGGATCCCTCGACCGTCTGCGAGCAGCTCGCGCGCGTACACATAAGGGGTCGAGATCACGGCTTTTCCCGCGCCGACGGCATAGGCCAAGGTGCCCGATGTGATCTGTTGCAGCTGCAGGTAGGGCGTGATGTAGATGTCCGTGGCCGACAGGAACTCATTGAGCTCGGCCTGACTGACGAACCGGTTGTGGAAAATCATGTTCGCCGCCACACCCAGCTGCTGTCCGCGCGTTTCGAGCATCAGGCGATACGCCTCCCCCTCGTGCTCGATCACATGCGGGTGTGTCGCACCGAGCACGATGTAGACGACGTTGGGATGCGTCGCGACGATTGCCGGCAGCGCGTCGATCACGTGTTCGATACCCTTGTCCCGCGACAAGAGACCGAAGGTCAGAATCACAGTTCGCCCGTCGACGCCGAGCCGGCTCTTGCTGTCGGGGTCGGCCGCGACGTGCGGGATGCCATGAGGAATCAGATCGATCTGATCTTCAGGAATGCCGTGAACGCGCTCGAGCAGGTCCGCACCCGATTTGCTCATCACCACGAGACGATCGGACAACCGGGCCAGCTCTTCGATGACCGTGCGCTGCGCGGAATTCGGCTCGGACAGCACGGTGTGAAGCGTCGTGACAATCGGCATCCGAACCTCCCGCAACAACGTGAGGAGGTGGGCGCCAGCCTTGCCGCCGAAGATTCCGTACTCGTGTTGGACCGACAGGACGTCCACCTGGTTGACGTTCAGGAAGTCGGCCGCCCGCCGATACGAATTGAGATCGACGTCGGCGATTTCGAACCGGACGCGGGACGGATAGGTGTGCCGTCGACCGGCATCGTTCATCGCCACGACGAGGACGTCCGAGTCGGGGAGTGCCGTCGCCAGCCCGTCGGCGAGATGGGTCGTAAACGTGGCGATGCCACAGTGGCGCGGCAGGTGATTACCAAGAATCGCGAATCGCTTCATTCATGTCCGAACGTGGAATGCGGGACGGGACCCGCACGAGCTGGATTGCGGGATACAAGAGGTGCCGCCGATCGCGGCGACGCGCCGATCGTATGAGAGACGATGGCCCGAGGCTGTTCACTCTTGTACACCGTCCTCTGTGCACAACAGAACAGACGTCGGCCTCGCCATCACACATCATCGTGTTCATGACAACGAACCTGACGACTTCCGCAGAGGCGAAAGCGGAGTCGGATCGGCGCTGGGCGCAATGGATCGCGGCCGGTGCAAAACGCAGCCGTGAGGGTCAGAAGCGCGCCGCGACGTTTGCGATCGTGATTGGGGTCGTGCTGGGCCTATGGCTGGTCAAAGTGCTGGTGCTCGGGTAGGCGGGCTTTGGACGCAAGGAAGAGCGATGCCTGATCCACAGTTCGTGAAGCCCGTCGCCCGTCCGACCGCGTGCCCCCAGTGCGGGGGCAAGATCATCGACACGCTCGCAAAGGTCATCATCGCGGACACGTGCTGGCGGTGCCGCGAATGCGAGGCGACCTGGACCATCGCCGGCCTCGCGATGAGTGCCGGCCGTGGCCGTCAGGGTCCTCGATAAGCCGGTTGCACCGCCGCGCTCGCGACGAGGCTCACCGCACAGAGACGTTCTCGGCGCGGGGGCCCTTCGGACCCTGGCCTATGGTGAATGAGACCGCCTGACCTTCCCGCAGCTGGTCGAAGGGCGTGCCAGTACAGGCCGACTGATGGAAGAAATACTCAGTGCCGTCCGCAGCCGCAATGAAACCGAACCCTTTTTCGGTAATGCGCTTGATGGTTCCGTTCGTCGTAGTCATTGATCGTGCCCTTGTGGTGAATTGTTCGTGTGCCAAAGTCGAGGGGGACCTAACCCTATTCTGTTCCACTTTAGGAAACTGGTGGCCTCGCTCGCTGTTCCAGAATGCACACATGGACTCGAAGCCCGGAGCAACGACGAACGGAGGCCATCGAATTACTGACTTAGCAAGGTTCCTGCCGACTCCACTCAGTCGTGCGCTCGAAGGCATCGGCGACGCGCAGGATCGTCGCCTCGTCGAACATCCGGCCGACGAACTGCATCCCGATGGGCAGCCGATCGACTCCACCGGGGCGAGGCTGCTCGACGATCCCGCACGGAACGCTGATGCCGGGAAGCCCTACCAGGTTCACGCTCACGGTGAAGATGTCCGCCAGATACATCTGCAGCGGATCGTCGGTCTTCTCGCCCAGCCTGAACGGCGGCGTCGGGCTCGTGGGCATGACGACGACATCGACTGACTCGAAGGCGCGATCGTAGTCCTGCCTCAGCAGCGTACGCACCTGTTGCGCCTTCAGGTAGAACGCGTCGTAGTAGCCGGCGCTCAACACGTACGTGCCAAGCATGATGCGGCGTTTGACCTCGGCGCCGAATCCTTCGTCGCGCGTCCTCGAGTACATCGCCTTGAGGCCCTTGCTCGCGTCAGGCGATCGGTAGCCGTACTTGACCCCGTCGTAGCGCGCGAGATTGGAGCTCGCTTCGGCGGTGCAGACCAGGTAGTACACCGGGATGGCGTATTTCGCGTGCGGCAGGTCGATGTCGACCAGCGTCGCGCCGGCCGCGCGCAGCGCGTCGAGCGCGGCATCGAACGAAGCAAGAACGCTCCCGTCGACACCGTCCGAGACGAAGGCCCGTGGCACGCCAATGCGTACGCCCCGCGCGTGGCCGTCGAGCGCCTTCGTGAAGTCGGGGACGGCTTCCTGCGCCGCCGTCGAGTCCATCGGATCGGGACCGGCAAGAACCTGGAGGGCGAGCGCGGCATCTTCGACGTTGCGCGTGATCGGCCCAATCTGATCCAGCGATGACGCGAAGGCGAGCAGGCCGTAGCGCGAGACGCGGCCGTAGGTCGGCTTCAAGCCGGTGACGCCGCAGAACGCGGCCGGCTGTCTGATCGAGCCGCCGGTATCCGAGCCGAGCGCGAGCGGAACACACGCGGCCGCAACGGCAGCAGCCGATCCACCGCTCGATCCCCCTGGTGTGCGATCGGCGGCCCATGGATTGCGCACCGGTCCGTATGCCGAGTTCTCGTTCGACGATCCCATCGCGAACTCGTCGCAGTTCGTCTTGCCGACGATGACCGCGCCGGCCTGCTCGAGTTTCGCGATGACGGTCGCGTCGTAGGGCGGGACGAACGTGTCGAGGATGCGCGAGGAGGCCGTCGTCCGCATCCCGCGGACACACAGGTTGTCCTTCACGGCCAGCGGGACACCCGCGAGCGGTCCCAGCGGCGCGTTGGCGGCGCGCCGGCGATCGATGTCCGCGGCTCGCACGAGCGCGCGTTCAGCGGTCACGAGGTTGAACGCGTTGAGCGAAGGGTTGACGCGTGCGATGCGATCGAGTGCAGCTCGGCAGACGTCCACCGCCGATGTGCGACCGGCCGCGATGTCACCGGCAATCGCGCGGGCACCCGCGACAGGGGCGCTCATCCGATGACCCGCGGCACGCGGAACAGCCCCGCATCCGGGGCACCGTCGGGCGCGTTGCGCAGCGCCTCGCTCACCGACAGGCACGGGCGCAGCTCGTCCTCCCGCTCGGCCTCGTGCGCGTTGACGTGGGCCGTGGCGGCGACACCGGCCGTGTCGATGGCTTGCAACTGCTCGGCGTAGGCGAGGATATCGGCGAGCTGCTTCGTGAACACGTGCTTCTCTTCGTCGGTCAGCTCGAGATGGGCGAGCGCGGCGATGCGCTCGACGTCGGCAATCGTCAACGGTGTGGACACGAACGAATCGTACCATCATCAACCTACAATAGGCACATGGCGCACGTGAGGCGCGCTGCAGTGGCGGGCACGTGGTACCCGGACAACCCCGCGCGCCTGATCGGGGAGCTCGATGCCCACCTGGCGCATGCCGATGTGGAATTGAACATGGCGCCGCGGGCGATCATTGCGCCGCATGCCGGTCTCATGTACTCAGGTCCGGTCGCCGCGTACGCCTATAACGCTGCGCGTTTGTCGCAGGCCACTGTCATCGTGCTGGTTGGCCCCTCGCACTTCATCCCGTTCAGAGGTGTGTCGATCTGGTCCAATGGAGAGTGGGAAACGCCGCTCGGCGCGCTCGCAGTCGACGAGGAACTGGCCGCGGCCATTCGGGCGGCGTCTGACACCGTCGTGGAGATGGACGCCGCACATGGGCGCGAGCACTCCCTCGAGATGCAGCTGCCATTTCTGGCGCATCTGCTGCCACGCGTCACGATCGTTCCAATGGTGATGGGACACCAGACGGCCGCAACCGCCTTCGCGCTGGGTACAGCGCTCGCACAGGCCATCGATGCCAGTGGGAAGAACGTGCTGCTCGTGGCCAGCAGCGATCTCTCGCACTATGAGGACGCTCAGGTGGCGGCCCGGCTCGATGGCGTGGTGCTCGATCGTATCGCGGCGCTCGATAGCCAGGGGCTGATGCGCGACCTCGAGCACGAGCCCCGTCATGCCTGTGGCGGCGGCCCGATGGTGTCGGTCCTCGACGCCGCCACGCGGCTGGGCGCCTCGTCCGCACGTGTCCTGCGATACGCCGATTCCGGTGACGTCTCGGGAGACAAGTCGTCGGTCGTCGGCTACATGGCGGCCGCGATCTGGTAGCCGTGATGTTGACGCGTGAGAGCCAACAGCAATTGCTGCGGATTGCACACGTTGCTCTCGCAGCGCGCGTGCGTCGGGAGCACGCACCCGCGCCTGCGGCAACCGGTCCCCATGCTTGCCAGGCGGCTTTCGTGACGATCTTGTGCAGGGGTGAGTTGCGCGGGTGCCTCGGACGGCTCACCCCCGACATGCCGTTGCCGGATCTGGTATCACACCTTGCGCAGGAGGTGGCCGACTCGGATCCGCGATTCGATCCGGTGCGGCCAGAGGAACTGGGGGACATCAGCCTCGAGATCTCCGTGCTGACGCCGGAGCGCGAGGTACAGACGCTCAGCGAGATCGAGATCGGACGACACGGGCTCATCATCGAAAAGGGATCGCGTCGTGGCCTCCTCCTGCCTCAGGTGGCCACGGAGCACGGCTGGGACCGTGACACGTTCGTCGCGCAGGCCTGCCTCAAGGCGGGGCTTGTCAGCGACGCGTGGCGGCACGGCGCGCGCATCTTCGTCTTCGAGGCGCAGGTCTTCGGCGAGTCTGATCGTGGATAACGTCTGTCACACCCTGGTGGGTGCCGCGCTTGGTCGCGCGGGCCTCTCGCAACGAACGAGATTCGGCGCCGCCGCGTTGATGATCTCCGCCAACATCCCCGATCTCGACGTGCTCGTCTTCGCCACCAACACGGTTGCCGCGTCGTTCCGGCGCGGATGGACACACGGTATCGTCGCGCAGGTCGCGCTGCCGATTGCGTTGACCGGCGCTTTCTGGCTGGTGAATCGAATCAAGGCGCGCCACACCGGCAGTGGGCCGCCGTTTCGCGCCGGCTGGACGCTGCTGCTGTCCTACATCGGCGTCTATTCGCACGTGTTTCTCGACTATCTGAACAACTACGGCGTGCGCCTGCTCACGCCGTTCGATTGGACCTGGTTCTACGGCGACTCGGTGTTCATCATCGATCCCTGGCTCTGGATCGTGCTCGGGACTGGTGTCTGGCTGGCACGCCGCCGACACGCGCCGTCCTCGGCGCGGTATGCGTTGGTCATCGCATCGATCTACATCGCCGCGATGTTGATCTCCGCCCGCGTCGCGCGGGGCATTGTCGAGGCGCAGTGGACCGATACGCATGGAGCGCCACCGCGCGCGCTGATGGTCGGGCCAAGGCTGGTGACGCCGATGACCCGCGACGTGATCATCGATGCTGGCGACCACTACGAGCGCGGCACGTTCACCTGGCCATCGCGGCTGGAGTTGAGCCCGGAGCACGTACCGAAGAATGACCACACTCCGGAAGTGGCTGCCGCACGATCCGACCCACAGGTCCGTGGACTGCTCGTGTGGTCACGGTTTCCGTACTGGACTCTGCAGCCCGCCGAGGGCGGCACGCTCGTCACCCTGATCGATATGCGCTTCATGGCGCGCGGCGGCCAGTTCTCGGCGTCGACGGTGGTGCCATCGGCGGGGAGTTCGTCTGATTGACGCAACGGAGGACGACGAAGGAAACGGATCGCCACAGAGGCACAGAGACACAGAGGGAGAGCCTTCCTGGTCCAGTGTGGCGGTGGGCCGCGCAACGCGCGGCGGGGCCCGTGTGAGCTCAAGGTCCACAAGCACCTCAGGACACCCAGGTGCTTGTGAGCCTAGGGCTCACACGAGCCCCTGTCGACGGCCGAAGGCCGTCGACCCACCGCCGTGAAGAACGAACTCCGTGTCTCCGCGTCTCCGTGGCGAACCGTTGTCTCCGAAATCTCCGTAACCTCGTGGCCCTGCGCAACAACGCACAGCTCGAGGTGATCGTCGAGCAGATGAGGAGCTGCAGGAACACGCCCGACGGCCACCGGTATTTCTCGATGCTCGGCGCGAACGAGTACGGTGGCATTGGCCGGCCCTACTTGCGACAGAGTCTTTCACCAGGTCTGGACCGTTCGAGGATTGGTGACGTGCTACACGGTATTCGTGATTGAGCTGCGGTCAGGCTGTCACGACTATGCCGCCTTCGTCTTCTTCGGCGGTGCAGGCAACGTCGAGAAGGCATCCGGCTTCGCGATGAAGCCACGACCCACCACCTTGCGCGTCCAACCAAGCTTCTCGGCTTTCGCAGCGCTGGCGGCAATCGACGCCTTGGCCCGCGTCGAACGTCGGATGCGTCTCAGTCATTCTGCGTTCGGTCTTCTTCGAGGCGTCTCTCGTCGTGACGAAGGTCTCGGCCTCCCGTCCCGCCTACGGCGTGCGCGGATTCGCATCGTCGTCCCGTTCGCGGTGAGGGTGATCGCGGTCGTCTTCGGCGTCTTCGGCTTCGCGGTTTCGGTCGTCGCGGCGGGTGCGTTGGCGTTCATTCGTTCTCGCCTTGACGGCCTCAAGTCGTGATGACAACGAACGACCATAACGCTCGGCTGTACAGCGCGACAACCACGAACTGACGAGACCTCGCGGGAAGGTGTGCGACCACTCGGTCGCTGACGGGACGAAATAAGACGCGACGACTAGACCGGGACGGTGTCTAACGCCAGACGGGAGGTCGAGCAAGGGTCTCATCTCCTGCCCAATGCCCGTCTTCATCGGCAGGCGGCCGACCAGCGCTGACGCGGCCTCCATTACCAACCGCTCGTCGTCTGTCGTCGCGCTGCTGGTGTAAAAGACTCGGGTTTCATCCGGCGTAAATTGCAGGAGTCGCGAGGCCATCAACTCGACTCGTTCGGGGTCCGGCTTATCACCGGTCGGCACCGACGCTGCGCGCTGCGTTCCGAGGTCCGCGTCTAGTCCGGCCAGCCGTGACATGCCACTTGCCGAGAGCTTCCAACGCTTCCTTCGCGGCCTTCACACGCGCAGCATCCTTGCCCTTCGCGGTGAGATGCGGGTCGGCGTCAATGGCGGCCTTCTGACTGAGAAGGGTCTCGGTGATCGTGATCGCCGGATCAAGCTGCGGCCTTACGACCTGCCAGTCATAGTCCTGGAACCGGCCGGGCGCGTTCTGCTCATGGACATCGATCAGAGTTCGAACTTTGGCGGGCATCGGTGCTCTCCTCTACGACGACACGACGACGCGAAGCTTGCCAGCCATGATTTCGTCGGCGTGGCGTCCGAGTTGTTCTGGGGTCGGGTCACGAAGCTCCGGCACACCGGCCGTGCCGCCGCCACCGCCGCGCAGACTTCGATGATTTCCTTCTTGGTTTTCCAGACGATGAAGATGCCGGGGCGCGGAGCGGTGCGCAGGAAGCCTTCCTGCTCTAGTAGCGTCATCGCCTCGCGGATCGGCGTCCGGCTCACGCCGACCGCGAGGTTCAGCTGACGTTCGTCGAGGCGAATTTCCTGTCGGTGGCCGTAGATGTCCGCATCCATAATTGCCCCCTTGAGCGCCATGTGCGCCTGGTCGAAAATGCTGACGTTCGCGTTGAGGGGCCGCAGGTCCAGTCAAGGCCCGACCTCATGTTGACTTTGACTGGTATGCCACGTACGGTAAGCAACTCTGATCGCCAAAAAGCCAATGTTCTGGAGGGCACCATGTTAGAAACTGCGGCCGCCACCGCCGATGTCAAACCAGCCGATGCCGAGCAGAAACTGACCGACGGCTGGCACCTCGTCATCGAGGCGCTCAGACTCAATGGCGTCGAGACCATCTACGGTGTGCCTGGTATCCCGATCACGGATCTTGGCCGTAAGGCACAAGCCGCCGGCGTGCGAGTGATCTCGTTCCGGCATGAACAGAACGCCGGAAACGCAGCCGCCATCGCCGGCTTCCTGACCCGGAAGCCCGGCATTTGCCTCACCGTGTCAGCTCCCGGCTTCCTCAACGGTCTGAGTGCGCTGGCCAATGCGACGACAAACTGCTTTCCGATGATCCTGGTCAGCGGCTCCTCCGAGCGCGAGATCGTCGACCTGCAGCAGGGCGACTACGAAGAGATGGACCAACTGGCCATCGCCAAACCTCTCTACAAGGCGGCGTTTCGCGTGCTGCATGCCGCGGATATCGGCATCGGCGTGGCGCGCGCGATTCGCGCGGCGGTCTCTGGTCGTCCGGGCGGCGTGTATCTCGATCTGCCGGGCAAGCTTTTCGCTCAGGTCATCGACTCTGACGCCGGGACCAGGTCGCTCGTCAAGGTCATCGATCCGGCGCCGGCCCAGATTCCTGCGCCGGACGCCGTCACGCGTGCGCTCGATCTGCTGAAGAGCGCCAAGCGCCCTCTGATCATTCTCGGGAAAGGCGCGGCATACGCGCAGGCCGACGACCAGATTCGCAGCCTGGTCGAGACGAGCGGCATCCCGTTCTTGCCGATGAGCATGGCGAAGGGCCTCCTGCCCGACACGCATCCGCAGTGCGCCGGCGCGGCGCGCTCGACAGTGCTCAAAGACGCAGACGTCGTCATGCTGATTGGCGCTCGCCTCAACTGGCTCTTGTCGCACGGCAAGGGCAAGACCTGGGGTGAGCCGGGATCGAAGAAGTTCATCCAGATCGACATCGAGCCGAAGGAAATGGACTCCAACGTCGAGATCACCGCGCCCGTGGTCGGCGACATCGGCTCCTGCGTCACGGCGATGCTCAATGCCATGGGCGGCT
>JAICEG010000195.1 GCA_025924295.1 Vicinamibacteria bacterium | reverse complement strand
GTTGTCACAGTCAGCCGACGGTGCGCGCGGCTATCCGGGTCGATTGACAGACGAGGAACTGGCGACGAAGTTCGCCGGTTGCGCCACGCGTACGTTGAGCCAGTCGACCACGGCCTCAGCCTGGGCGGCGCTGGGCGATCTCGACAAGATCGCTGACGCTCGAGAGCTCATGCTGGTCCTTTGTTCTTAGGCTAGGGACCCAGGACCATTTTGGGAGCAGCCTGCACCGTCAGGCTTCGATCGAACGCATCGGGCTCGATAGAAGGCGCGCGCAGCTTCAGATGGGCGAACACGCCGCCACGATCGGGAGAGATCGCAGGGCGGAGGCGGCCATTCGCGTCTCGCACGGCCGGCATCCGTTTCAAACTGACTACCCCGCGCACGTTGCCTCCAATGGCCAGGATGCGCGAGCCTCGATCATCGAGCTTCACCACGAGGTCGCAGTGCGTGCGCGCCCCGTTCGCGGTCTGCCGCCGCCGATCGGCAATCGTCTGATAACCCGGACGACGACCGCTGCACAGCAGATCGCCTGGCTCGATGGCTGCTTCCCCGATGTCGTACGCAGCAAACGCCGCACTCGGCTCGGACGCCGCGCGCGCTGCGATCGCCTGATCGATGTAGGCGTGGTGGGCCACGGCACGCTTGAACCGGGCCGTGTCGCCGAGCCCGCCTTCACACATGACCCACGACAGAAACGCTGCCGACCAGGGATAGCGCCACCGCGAACCGACGCCATCCGGTCCATTCCACTCCTCGTTCTGATCCGCGAGGATCCAGGCTCCTTCCGGCGTCGCCGTCCAGTACCCGGCGATGGTTGCCGCGACGCGCGCCGACTCCTCGACGTCCAGCCAGCGAAACGTGCGCGGACGCCTGGGCGGCTCGCGGCTCGGATCGCGCGGCGTTTGTTCCATGGTGGCGAATCCGAAAAAGGCCCACTCCTGCACGGCGACTTCGACGAGACGCCGACGGATCTCCGCATCGGGAAGAGTGCGGCACGTCGTGTGACGAACCGTCATCGCGCCGGGGGCCCCGCTCACGCGCGCGGACGGTGCCAGTACGTCGAGTTGCGTGCGAGGGAGACGTTCGACCGGCCGCTGCTGCGTGAACGCCATCGTGGGGGTGACGAGAGTCACGCCGATGACGAGCGCCATCGTGCCCCACGAGAACAGCCGGTGTCTGCGGATCATCGGATCGGACGAGGGCATGGGGTCAGTCCGTGGCGCGCCCGCCGAGCGTGCGGCCGTCAGCCAGCGTGATCGACACGAAGATGCCGCCGGGCTCCCCGCTCTTGAGCGGATTGACGACGACCGTCACGGTGTCGCCGGCCTTGAGCAGCGTCGACTTCCAGCCCGCCTTGGCCATCGAATTCGGGCTGCCCATCTCGACACCCCAGCGCTCGACGCTGCCGTTCGCGCCAGGAACGTCGAGCTGAATCGACGAGTGCGGGTTCGTCCATGCGAACTCGACGACCTTCCCGACCAGCGTCTTCCTCACCGTGCGATCGAACATCACCGGAGAGTGATGCGCGAGCAGTGAACCAGCAGTGGTCACGATGAGTGCCAGGCACGCCAGCGTTGCGAACTTCATGTGTGTCGTCTCCTTGGGTCGTCGACGTGCGTCTACTTCACGAGCCCCTTCGATCGCGTGGCCGGCAACCGATCGTTCAGGTCGGGGAGGCACTGCACCTCGGTGATGTCGGTGTCGTCGCGCCGCCGGAACGTCTTGGTCATCTTCCACTCGCCGACCCAGTTCTTCGGGTCGGTCATCGTGTACTCGATGTCGAGGCTGCCATCCTTCTGCATGCGGAAGCGCTCGATGATGTGCAGGTCCTCGCTGGCGGGAACGGAGCTGCCACCCTGGTCCATCCAGTGATGGTGACCCGGAAAGTACTTCGTATCGACGACCAGCGTGTCACCGTCCCATTTCCCAATCGACTCACCATTGAACGTTCTGACGACGATGTCGGGGTCGGTGTGAGAGCGGCCATCGAGATATATCACGCGCAGGTTGTTCATGAAGCCGCTGACCATGTAGATGGCGGTGGGCAACTGGATCATTGCGATCGGCCAGACGCGCGTCATGATGAGCGGCAATCCGGCCGGCCAGCACTGCCCGATATCGTCGCGGTACACGCCGCCGTCCTTGAGCGCCTGCACGCCCCGGTCGTAGTGCACCTGCGCTTCTGGCGTCAGCTTGAACGTCTCGGGGACGAAGCGCCAGGTATTGGCGCGTCCATCGTGCTGCCAGGTTCCGGTGACGTCAAAGGGCGCCTTCGGCCGCGATTTCGACAGATTAGCGGGGGCCAGGGCGGACAACTGGCTCGGGCCTGCCGGGCCTTCCGCCGTCTGCGCGAGGGCCGGCTGGGTCGTGGCGCTCACCACGCTGATACACATGATAGCGATAAAGAAGGTGAATGGTCTGTGCACGGGTGCGAGTCTACCGGAAAACCGACGTTCGAGCCGTGACGCAGGGAAAAGCGCGTCCGGCCCAATGCATGGCAATGGGGGCCACGGCATTTCGCAGTCCGATGATCACGCGCGAGCGAATGGCGGCTGCGAGCGTTGCTCGCAAGTCGCTGTCGCTGTAGGTCATCGCACCATCTGCGACAACCTCAGCCGCAATGGACTGAAGCTTGCACGCGGCTCGCGCTGCCCCGTCGCCTTACGCGGCGCGGCCAGTGAGATGCCGATGCGACAAATGCTGCCTGCGATCGCCGTGTGGGTGTGTCTGGCGACCACCCTGGACGCACAGGCGCCGACCGAAAAAGGACGCCTCGGACTGGCGCTCAGCGAGATTACCAGGCCGTGGACAGGCGATCTCGACGGCATGGTGGAGCGGCGCACCGTACGCGTGCTCACCGCGTACAGCAGGACGCTGTACTTCGTCGACCAGGGCACACCGCGCGGCACCACCTACGACCAGGGGAAACTTCTCGAAGAGCATCTCAACAAAGTCTTCAAGTCGGCTCACCTGACGATTCGCGTCCAGTTCGTCCCGGTCTCGCGAGACGAGCTGCTGCCTGCGCTGGTCGAAGGCAGGGGCGACATCGTGATGGGGAACCTGACCGTCACGCCCGAGCGTTCGGCGCTGGTCGATTTCGCCGACTCGTGGATCGGCGGCGTCGAGGAAATCGTCGTCTCGCGGCCTGGCCACCCCGAGATCACGACGGTCGACGACCTCTCGGGCAAAGAGGTGTTCGTGCGGGTCTCGAGCAGCTACTACGAGAGCCTCGTGAAGCTCAATGAACGATTCGCGAGCGAGGGCAAGGCTCCGGCGCGACTGACGCCGGCGCCCGAGGAACTCGAGGACGAGGACCTGCTCGAGATGGCGAATGCGGGTCTCGTCGATCTGCTCGTCGTGGACAACCACAAGGCGTGGTTCTGGCAGCGTGTCTTCCCCGCTCTGAAGCTCTATCCGAAGGTGGCACTGCGAAGCGGTGGCGAGATCGCCTGGGCTATCCGAAAGGACAGTCCGCAGTTGAAGGGCGCCCTGAACACATTCCTAGCGACGAATGGCCGCGACTCGCTCAACGCCCGCATGATCTTTCGGCGCTACCTGCTCAACACGCAGTACGTCAAAGGCGCGACTGCGGAGGCCGCGCGCAAACGCTTCACGGCGTTGGTCGGGCTGTTTCGAAAATACAGCGCTCGATACAACATGGACTGGATGCTGATGGCGGCGCAGGGCTACCAGGAATCGCGTCTCGATCACAGCGCGCGCAGCCGCGTCGGCGCGATCGGCATCATGCAGGTGATGCCGGACACCGCCAAGGAGCTCAACGTCGGCGATATCACGGTGCTCGAGACCAACATCCACGCCGGCGTGAAATTCATCAGAGGGATGGTCGATCGTTACTACGCGAAGGAACCGATGGACGATCTGAACAAGGTGTTCTTCGCGTTTGCGGCCTACAATGCCGGGCCCGGGCGCGTGCGGCAGCTACGGCGCGAGGCCGCGACGCGCGGCCTGGATCCGAACGTCTGGTTCAACAACGTCGAGCGCATTGCGAGCGAGCGCATCGGGCGCGAGACCGTGACCTACGTGAGCAACATCTACAAGTACTACGTCACGTATCTGCTGATTCAGGGTGAATACATTCAGCGGCAGAGTCTCAAGAAGGAGAGGTCTGGCTAAAGCCAGACACTACTCACGCGGTGCGTCGTGCCGCGATCGGCACGACGCGGTGACGCATATACGCAACGAACGTCGCCATGGCGAGCAGCACCAGCGTAGTGAACGCCGAGCTGATCTCGTTGCGCACGACATGCCAGATGGTCGCCGAGATCATCACGAACATGATCCCGACTGCTGCCCATGTGACCAGCCACGGCTGAATCCGCGTCAGCCCGGGAAGCGTGATTCCCAGCGCGGCCAGGATCTCCGCCACACCGAGAAAGAGCCAGAACCATCTCGGGAGCGACGCGACCATTTGCGCGAGGATATCGGGAGGCGGCGCCAGCAACAGCAACCCGTGCGCCAAGAACGCCAGCGCAAGCAGTACCTGCAGGATCCACAGCACGATGTTCATGACGTCTCCTCCGCTCCTACTGACTGGTCGAACACGATCCGGCCGGATCGACATGTGGCCACATGTCCTGCTGACTTACTGCTTACCCTCGATCTTGACGCGGATGCGATCTTCCTGCTCGCGCAGCTCAGGCGTCATCGCATCGCCGAAGTCGTCGGTCTCGAACAACGGCCGGATCTCGACCTCGGTGTCCTGGAACGGCGCCTTCTTCAGCCAGGTGACCGCCTCGTCCATCGACTTGACCTTCCACAACCAGTAGCCGGCGACGAGTTCCTTGGTCTCGCTGAACGGGCCGTCGATCACCGTGGGCTTCGGGCCTGAGAAACGGACGCGCTTGCCCTTCGAGCTGGGGTGCAGCCCTTCGCCAGCGACCATGATGCCCGCATTGGCCAGCTCCTCGTTGTACTTGCCCATCTGCGCGAGGAGCTCCTGGCTCGGCATCTCTCCTGCCTCCGACTCCTTGCTCGCCTTCACAATCACGATCACTCGCATGGTTCAACTCCTTTGTGTCCTCTTTAAATGACCCCCGACCCCATTACGCTTTTGGTCTCTATCAGCACGTCGAATGAGGAGGGCGTGGATCGACAACGTGTCACGGAGGACGAGCAAGCGTCTCTCCAACGCTTGCGCCAATTGGTCGGATCTTGCTGTGAAGCGCGGAGTTACCGCGCGGCTGCCTCGTCCGCGCGCGCCCCGCTGAGCATGCCGGGCAGGCTGTAGTTCCCCTCGTGGCAGGCGTACTCGAGCACCTCACCCTTCGACTTCTTCCAGTTGATCACAGCCGTCCACGGCCGGGTCCACATCGTCGGGTTGTCCACGGTAAAGGTGTACTCGAGCGTGTCATCGGCGACACGCCTGAAGCGCTCGATGAGTCGAAGATTCTGATCGGACAGCGTGGAGTACCCACCCATCGGGTTGCCATTGGGATGGAAGTTCGTCGTCTCGACCACGAGCGTGTCGCCCTCCCAGCGTCCACGCGCATCGCCGAGATACTGCCGCAGTGCCGGTGAGATGCGAGGCCGGCCGTCCAGCGGGATGATCCGCACGTCGTGAATCTTCTCCATCTGGATCGCGATGGAGTCGGCGTTCTGGACGATGCGATAGACGCTCATGTAGGCGGCGAACAGATCGGGGAATCCGTAATGGATGCAGCGATCCTGGATCGACATCTCCTGCGCCGACGCGGCAGGCCGCCCGAATCTGCCCACAGACGCCTGGCGCGCACGCTGGCCTTCGGCTGTTGCCGGCGGAAGCCTGCCGTTCGCCGGATCCTCGATGAGAGACGTGCGATGCTCGAAATAGCGATCGGGCAGCCAGTTCTGACTGTAGGTGCCGGTGGCGCCCAGGCCGGGCGCAGGCTTCTGCGCCAGGAGAGCGAGGTACAGACCGTCGCCGAAGATCGCATCCGTCTCCGGCCCGAAGAGTTCCCTGGCGCGGCGCTCGAGATTGGCCAACTCTTCGTCGCTCAGTCGCGGCTTGTTGGCAAATTGAGCGGGTCGTTCGAGCGGCGTGGCGCTGTTGTTCTCCCAGACACCTTCGAGGTCAGGACGACCGTCGGCGGTGCGAGGCGCTGTCCATCCGGTGGAAGCACTGCGAGATGACTGTGCCTCGGCAACACGCGGCAACAGCTGAGCGATCAGCAGCACAAGCACGAGCGACAACCACGCGGTATGTCGGTCCATCCCTTCTCCACCTCAAGCCGCAGGTCCGCCTCCGCCTCCACAGGCTGTGGAGATGCCGGCAGCATCTCGCGGCAACGTGCCCCATCTGCCCTCCGCACGCCAGAAGCGAACTCGTGGCTTGGGGTCACCCTCGTACGGCTCGATCCAGATGACACCGTAGCACACCGGCAAGTCTTCCGGGCGGAGCTGACGTAACACCTCCCCTTCAGTCCAGCCGCGATCCTGCATCACGCCCTCGATCTGAAACGGCGTCAGGGTTCTCTGCCAGGCACCCGAGTTCAGCACCACCGGTGTCGTGCTGCTTCGTGCGAGCGGAGCCGGTGCGGCAGCGAGATGTGTGTGGCCGAACGCGACGACCTTGATCGACTGCGCCGATCGCATATCGGCCGTCAGCGCCGAGCGCACCTGATCGAAGCGGTTGACCATGAGGTTGTCGCGCGAGCGCCAGAAGTAGTCGAACGCCGAGCCGCGCGTTTCCGGTGTTCTCGGGCACTCGGATGGTGCCCGGCCGGTCGTCGGTGCTTGTGTCATCGAACGCTCGAGCCGACGACGAGAGCGGCGCAGGGCGGCGCGGTAGTCGCAGATAGCAATGAGCTGCGCATCCGTCAGAGTCGAAGGCTCGAACGACAGCCGTCCCTCTTTCAGTGCGCTGTCGACGGCCGGGCGAAAGCGATCGTCGGGAAGCAATGATTCAACCAGGAGCGACGGCCCGCTGCGCCTGGCCGCGTCGAGATCCCACTCGGGCGGCTGTACGTCGCCCCCATCGAGCTCGAGTCTGAACTGCTGCCACGTGGGTCGCGCGAGGAAGAACATCAGCAGCGGCTGGATCGCGTCGGCTGACAGCGACGCCGGATCGGCGCCAGCGACGTACTTCAGTCCGGCGCCCTCCTGGGCCAGGTTGTCGACGATCGGAAACCGAGATTCGACGTCGTTGTACACGACCTGCGCGACACGCTCACCCGTCGAGCGCTCCACGTGCAGGGTGCCATCGACACGCACGAGGGGCTCCGGCCACGAGGTGAACGCGTAGGGGTCGCCTGGCAGCTGATGGCCGTGTTCGGCGTACACCGCCCCATCCGCGGAAAGCCAATAGCCGCGGGCGGCGACCTCGACACGTCCCGGTGCGTTGAACGCCGCGGTCGCCCTGGCGCCGACCGAGGGGAGAAGCAACGCCGCGTCGTGATCGCCCGGGACGAGAATCACCCGGTTCGTACCGCTGCGCGCGAACGTGCCCAGCGCGGACAGGTCGGCGGCATGCGCGGTGATCACACGATTCAGACGATCGAGCGCTTCCTTTTCGGTACATCCGAGCCGCGCGTCACGATGCCGGCAGTCATTGGTGGACGACTGCCAGAGCTCGAACGTGTCTCCGTTGAGCACCAGGTCGGTCGTACCCTTGCCAGCTTCGTCGATCGCGCGAAGAAACGCGGCGAACTCCTCCTGCCACCTGAAATCTTCGATCGGAAGCCAGTCGCCATTCGCGCTCCTGCCCACACCCAGGTGCAGATCGCTGGCAATGACGACGAACCTCGACGCGGGCGCCTGCGACTCCAGCGCGGAGAAACTCGCGAGCATCGTGATGACCATGACCACCGACAGACGACGCGCCCTGGTCATCGCGTCAGTCCCTGGCGAGCGAGGCGCGCAGGATCTCTTTGTCGTTGCGAACAATCACGTGCCGGTTGGCGTAGGCGGGATGCGACCAGTGCACGGCGCCTTGCGGCTCCCGGGCATAGGGATGCGTCGGCTCGATGAGATGCGTCCGGCTGATCTCCCGGTAGCCCTGCGGGCTCAGCTGCGCGATCACGAGATCGCCACGCTCGGTGTTGATGAAATACCGGTCGCCGTTCCGCACGAAGAACGCCGTCGCAAACGGCGTCGTCCGGCCGGGGATCAGATCGCGCGTCCGCCACACCTGTTTGCCGGTCGCCAGCTCCCAGCATTGCAGCTGGCCCTGGCTCATGCCGTAGATGTAGTCACCCTGCACGATCGGCGTGCTGATGATCGAATGAGGCGCAAAGCTGTCGCCGCGCCACAGCAGCGTTGCGCCAGGCTTGTGCTCATCGAGCTGCAACATCCTGGCGCCGTTGTAGAACGTCGTTGCCAGCAGATGCGAACCACTGTGCACGAGCGTCGGAACGGTCATTCCGAGGTCGACCTGAAACGGCACTTCCCACAGCACGCGACCGGTCGCTGGCTCGAGAGAGCTGATCGCCGTTGGATGCCAGATCATCAACTGCCTGGCCCCACCAGCTTCAACGATGATGGGCTGTGCGTAGCCCGGTTCCCAGTCCGACGACAGCGCTCGCCACAGTTCCTCGCCGGTGCGCTTGTTGAATGCGATCACCTTGGCGTCGGGCTCGCCGCCGACGAGAGTTATCAGCCGATCGCCGTCGACGAGCGGGGCGCCGGTCGCGCCCCAGGAGGGAATCGTGGCGGCGAAGTCGTCGACGAAGTTCTTCTGCCACGCGATGGTCCCGTCCGTCACCTTCAGCGCGAGCAGGTTGCCCATCGCGCCAAGCACGTAGACCAGATCGCCGTCCACGGTCGGCGTCGCGCGTGGTCCGAGCGCGAAGGTCATCTCGAGACCTGAGTAATTGGTCTCCCATTCCCTCGACCAGAGGATCTTGCCCGTCTGCTCGTCGAGGGCCAGAACACGTTCGACCATCTTGCTTCCAGAGGTGCGGCGACCATCGGTAACGAACACGCGACCGGCGGCGACCGCGGGTCCGCTGTAACCGGCGTGCACCGGGACGCGCCAGGTGACTGTCAATCCCGTCGCAGGGAAGCGATCGATCAAGCCGGCTTCGTTCAAGACGGCCTGGCGGCCGTGGCCGCGCCACTGCGGCCAATCTTCCGCGTGCAGCAACGATGACGAGAGCAGAAGAAGGACGGCAATGAGCCGGGCTGGGCGGGATCCGGGACGCCATCGAGCTGCCATGCGCTCCCCCATGTGGGCTGCAGGTCCTGCGGGATTTCTCTACGGTTCGCTTGTGTTGAGGCTATCAACATAGGCCCGCGATGAGACACAGGCCG
>JAICEG010000194.1 GCA_025924295.1 Vicinamibacteria bacterium | reverse complement strand
GCGCCGCCCGCTTCATCGTGGCCACGGTCGCGTCGGCGCCCGTCAGCCCGACGGGATCCGCCCCGGCACGGCGCACGGCCGCTACCAGACGCGTGTTGATCGCCCCGGCCAGCACGGACACAACCACGTCGAGCGTGCGGGCATCAGTGACCCGCAGCCCATCGACCTGCTGCTTCGGGATCCCTGCCGTGCTGAGTGCGGAGTCGATCTCGCGCCCGCCGCCATGCACGACGACCAGCGCTGCGCGCGCGGAGAGCTGCGCGATGGCTTTCGCGATGCTGGCGAGATCCTCCGGCTGTTCGAGGAGCTCACCGCCAAGCTTCAGCACGAGCGCAGGTCTTTTTCCGCCGCGCGCGCGAGTGGCCCCCCCGGCTCTGCTCACAGCAGGCCCGTCCGTTCGTCGAGGCCCAGCATGACGTTGAGGTTCTGCACGGCCGAACCGGCCGCGCCCTTGATCAGGTTGTCGATGATCGCCACCAGGACGATGCGATGGCGTTCCTGATCGACCTTCCAGCCGATGTCGCAGAAGTTGGTGTGCGCGACGTGCTTGATCTCGGGCAACGCCCCGCCCGTGAGCCGGACGAATGGCGCATCGGCGTACGCGGCGGTGAGCGCATCGGCGACCTGTTGCTCGGTCGTTCCGGGCTTCAGGTTGCCGTAGATCGTCTCGAGGATCCCGCGATCGAGCGGGACGAGATGCGGCACGAACGTGACGGCCGCGCCGAGCTCCTGCTCGATCTCCGCCGTGTGGCGGTGCTGAAACACCGCGTAAGCAGCGACGCTGCCGTGATTCTCCGAGAAATGCGTACGCTCTGATGGCGTCTTGCCTGCGCCTGAGACACCCGACTTCGCGTCGACGACGACCGGACCCGTCAGCAGCCCGGCCCGATGCAGCGGTTCGAGCGCCAGGAGCGCTGCCGTCGGGTAGCAGCCGGGATTCGAAACGAGTCGCGCAGTGCGGATCTCCGCCTGATGACCCTCGGTCAGACCGTAGACCGTGCCTTCGGGAAGGGCCGTCGTTGCCGGATACCACCGCTCCCGATCGGCCGCGCTCCGGATACGGAATGCGCCTGAGAGATCGATCACTCGCACGCCGCGATCGAGGAGCTTGGGCGCCAGTTCCGCCGACGCCGCTTCGGGAAGCGCGAGAAAGATGACGTCAGCCTCGTTCACGAGGCGATCGACGTCGAGTGGCTGAACGGCGCCATCCCAAATACGGGCAAGAGCCGGCAGCGGGCGTGGCGCGCTGGTCGCCCCCGACGACATGGCGGCGGTCAGCCTGACGCGCGGATGCCGCGCGAGGATCCGCACCAGTTCCTGTCCGGCATAGCCGGTGGCGCCGGCAATGGCGACGCGCGTGAGCGCCTTTTCGGCCGCGTTCGCGCGGTCACGTTCAACAGAGGTCGTTAGGGCCATCGTCTCCAGGTCAGCGGGAAAAGAATATTTATACATTCGAATGTATAAACAGTCAAGTTTTGAGTTATGCTGTTCGTTCGGCGCTGAGACAGAAACGACACAGCTATGAAAGCGAGACGACAGACCGCGATTCTCGACATCGTGCGCCACGAGCCGATCAGGAGCCAGGAGCAGCTTCGGCTGATGATCAAGGCGTCCGGCTTCGACGTCACGCAGGCGACGCTCTCGCGGGATATACGTGAGCTTGGTCTCGTGAAAGGCGGTGCTGACGGCGCCTATCAGCCGCCGGGCAGGGTCGAGGTCAACGGCCATACCGCCAAGGCGATGTTTCAGCGGGCTCTGGCCTCGCAGTTGCGGCGCATCGATCGGGTCCAGCAGTTGGTGCTTCTGAAGACCGGCCTGGGCCACGCCCAGTCGTTGTGCGCGGCACTCGACGGCGCCGAACTGCCCGACGTCGTGGGCACCCTGGCAGGAGAGGACACCATTCTCATCATCACCCCGGACGCGCGACGTGCGCGGACGCTGGTCAAGCGCCTCGAGGAGATGTCGCAGACATGAGCACGATCGTGCTGGCGTATTCGGGCGGCTTCAGCTCGTCGAATGCCATCCATTGGCTCGCCGAGACCACCGGTGCTGACGTCGTGACGGTGACATTGGACATCGGCCAGCGCGAGGATCTGGCGGGCATTCGCAGCCGTGCGCTGTTGTGCGGCGCGCGCCGTGCTCACGCGATCGACGCGCGCGACGAACTGGTGCGGGAGTTTCTCCTGCCTTCACTCGAGGGCGGCCCGTGTGAAGCGGACGCCATTCCGCTCGTCGGTGAACTGCCTGCTCCCCTGATCGCACGCAAGTTGCTCGAGGTCGCCCGCATCGAAGGCGCCTCAATGGTGGCGCACGCGGCAGCGGACCAGTCGATTGACGAGGCCTTTCACGCGCTCAATTCGAGCATTACGATGCTGGCGCCGGCCCGTGAATGGCCGATGAACCCGGCTGAACTGATGGCGTACGGGCGCGCGCGTGGCATTGCACCGCGGGACCACTCCGACAACGGTTGCCGGATCGATGAGAACCTCTGGGGCCGGACGATCGGGTTTGCGGACACGAATGGCCGTCCGAAGCTGGCCGACCGCGCGGCGGCGTCGTCCGGTGACGCCGCACATCTCGAGATTCGATTCGAGGCCGGGGTGCCCGTGGCCATCAACGACGTGCCGCTGCCGCCGGTTGAGATGCTGGAGAGTCTTGCGCTCATCGCCGGCCGCCACGGCGTGGGTCGGTTCGAGGCCTCTGGCGATGGGCGCACGATCGTGTACGATGCGCCCGCCGCAACGGTCCTGCACACCGCTCGCGCCGCTCTCGGTGAGCAGACCGGTATCGTTCACTTGACCGTCACGGACGGCCGATGCGCGGTCCTCGATCCCAACAACACGGAAGTGGTGAATCTCGCGTGACGCTCTGGTCCGGTCGGTTCGAGACAGCTCCTGATCCCGCCGCGTTCGACTTCGGCATCTCCTTCGGTTTCGATCGCGCACTCTTCGAAGACGATGTGACAGGCAGCATCGCCTGGGCGCACGCGCTTGCCGCCGCAGACGTACTGTCCGCCGCCGACACCGAGGCCATCGTCAAGGCGCTTGGCGACATCCTCGAGCAGGGGCGTCGCGATCCGTCGTGGATCGCAGGGCCGGACGAGGACGTCCACAGCTTCGTCGAGCGTCAACTCGTGGACCGGATCGGGGACGCCGGGCGGCGGCTCCACACCGGGCGTTCCCGCAACGAGCAGGTCTCGCTCGACCTGAGACTCTACCTGCGTCGTCGGATTCGACTGCTTCAACAGGCGGTCGTGAAGCTGGTCGGAGCGTGCGCCGACCAGGCCGAGCAGGCGGGCGCCGCGATGATGCCGTCATACACGCACCTGCGTCGCGCCCAGCCAGTGCTCGTCGCGCATTTCTTCCTGTCTCATGCCTCCGCGCTGCGGCGCGATTACGCCCGACTCGCGATGGCGGCAGAGGAGGCAGACTCGTTGACGCTCGGCTCTGGTGCGATTGCGGGCACGAGTTATGGGATCGACACGAATCTGCTGGCCCATGCGCTGGGATTTTCGCGCGTGGTTCCCAACAGCATGGATGCGTCGTCTGATCGCGATTTCGTGGCGACGTTCCTCTATGCGATCGCCCTGGGCATGGTGCATCTCAGCCGCATGGCTGAGGACCTCATCATCTTCACGGGTGAGGAGTACGGCTTTTTCGACCTTGCTGACGCGTCGGCAACCGGCAGCAGCATGATGCCGCAGAAGAAGAACCCCGATCCGCTGGAGCTCGTTCGTGGAAAGACGGGACGGGCGATCGGACGACTCACGGGGTGGCTTGCGACGATGAAAGGGCTGCCCGGCGGATACAACAAGGACCTGCAGGAAGACAAAGAGGCCGTGTTCGACGCCGAGGCGACGTACATCGCGTCACTCACAGCCACACACGCGGTCGTCTCGCGCCTGTCGGTCAACTCGGAGCGTTCCGGCCGCGCGGCATCGGGACTGCTCCTGGCGACCGATGTGGCGGATTACCTGGTTGCGCGTGGGATGCCGTTCCGCCGCGCACACGAGGTCGTCGGGGCCATGGTGCGCCGGCTGCTCGCCGAAGGGCGGGACTTCAGCACACTGACCATGGCCGAATGGCGAGAGGCCAGTGACATGTTCGGCGACGATGCACCGAAGGCCGCGACGGCGCTCGCGTCCGTCCAGGCGCGCCGGACGCCTCAGTCGACCAACCCGGACGCGGTAAGCGCCGCGCTGGCAGACTGTCGCCGATGGATTCGGTCGACATCCGAGTCCAAGTAAGGACTTGCTTTTGGGAATTTGGGTTTTGGGGTTACACTCAGACCGGACCTTCACTCTGATTTCACCTACCCCGCCCTGAAGGTTGCTTCCGGGGGAGTTCATGCAGCAGCGCCGGGTTCGGCTCGGTGACGTTCTAGACGATTATTGTCCGCGCGAGCGCCGCATCACCAATCATGCGGTCGTCGCGATGATCGAAGACGACGTGAAGCAGACGCGTTGCACGACGTGTGACGCGGAGCACGAGTACAAGCACGCCAAGGTGCCGACGCCGCGACGCAAGAAACCGGTCGCCGCCGTCGCTGCGCCTCCGGTCGAGGCGACTGACTCGATAGTCGTCGTTGCCGAGGATGCCGTGAGCGAGACACTCGACGAGACGGTCGACGAGGTGCCCGTTCTCTCTGCGGAGACCATTGAGGTCGCCAAGGAGCCGGAACCGGTCGAGAGCGAGAGTGAGGAACCGCCGGTCGGCGACGATGAGTGGCCGGTGCATCGGCCATTGATTCGCGCCACGCTCCCGCGGCCGGAAGGGCAGGCGCCGGAGCGCAAGCCGACTGATTTCACCATCCGTCAAACCGGCGGGCGGTTCGACGGCCAGCGCAACGGCAATAAGTCGCGCGGCAACCGCCCTGGCCGCCAGGCACAGGGACACTCGTCGGGCCAGTCACGATTCGGCGGGTCGCGTCAGGGCGGCGGGCAGCAAACCGGCAACCAGCAACAGCGTCATGGCAACCGTCAGGGTCCGTCCGGCCAGCGCGGTGGACGGCCCGGCCAGGGTGGCGGTCACAACCGCGGCGGACAGAACCGCGGACCCAAGCGCGGACGCTAGGCTTCCCTGACGTTTCATGGGTGATTTCACCGGTAAACACGGCCTCATCGTTGGTGTGGCCAACAAGCGTTCCATCTCCTGGGCCATCGCACAGGCGGTCGCGCGCCGTGGTGCGCGACTGGCACTGACCTATCAGGGTCGATTCGAGGAACACGTCAACGATCTCTCACAGGGGCTGGAGCAGCCACCCCTCGTGCTGCCGTGCGACGTGTCGTCGGACGCGGAGATTGCCTCGGTGTTCGAGAAGGTCGATCAGGAGTTTGGCGGTCTCGACTTCGTCGTGCACGGCGCGGCCTTCGCGCCGCGCGAGGAGCTCGAGGCGCCCTTCGTCAACACGACACGCGATGGGTTCCGCATCGCGATGGACATATCGGCCTATTCGCTCATCGCGCTGACCCGGGCCGCGATGCCGTTGTTCGAAAAACGCGGTGGTGGATCGGTGGTCACGTTGTCGTATCTCGGCAGCCAGCGTGTGTTCCCGAACTACAACGTGATGGGAGTGGCCAAAGCCGCGCTCGAGGCGGCCGTTCGTTACCTGGCCGCTGACGTCGGCCCGAAGGGAGTGCGGGTGAACGCAGTCTCGGCGGGACCGATCAAGACACTCGCCGCCGCCGGCATCAAAGGGTTTTCAAACATCCTTCACGTCTATTCGGACCGCGCGCCGCTCCGACGCAACGTCGAGACCGGTGAGGTCGCCGAGGCATGTGCCTTCCTGCTCAGCGACGCCGGTAGAGCAGTTACCGGCGAAGTGCTCCTCGTCGACGCCGGCTATCACGTCACTGGAATGTAGCGGGCGTTCAGGGCCCTCCGTTGCTGCGGCTACGAAACCGCGCGATTGTGGGGCGCTGACTGCGGAGGTGTGGCGGACCTCGCCTGCGCCTCGCGCTTGTGCATGACCTTGTTGCGGTACATCCGGCGATCGGCCTTCGCCATCAGAACCTCGTAGGTGTTGCCGTCGTGCGGGAACACGGCTGCGCCCGCGCTGATCGACAGCGGCATTCGCACACCCGGCTTGGCTTCGAAGACCAGGCTTTCGACGGCTTCCTGCAGTTCGAGTCGCTTGTATTCCGCCTCATCCCACCCGCAGCCGGCAAGTACGACGATGAATTCGTCGCCGGCATAACGGACGCAGACGTCATAGGGACGAATCGCGCCGCGCAGCACCTGCGCAACCTCGCGGAGGGCGCGGTCACCGACATGGTGTCCGAAGGTGTCGTTGATGTCCTTGAAGTCGTTGAGATCCATGACGAGCAGCGATACCTCGGCATTCCCACGTTCAGCGCGCGACAGCTCGCGCCCGAGGTGGTTGACCATGAATCGCGTGTTCGGCAGGTTCGTCAACGGATCGGTCAGCGACGCTTCGTGCGTCTGCTCGAAGACGATCGAGTTGTGGATGACGGCCGCGGCTTGCTCGCAGACGCGATCGAGCAGACGGCGGTGATCGTCGCCGTAGAAGCTCGCTGTCGTGTGGTACACGGCGAGCGTACCGATGACTTTGTCCCCGAGCAGCAGCGGGCAGACGAGCGCCGACTGCAGCGTCGTGGGCAGCGACGAGCCGGCGGCCTCGAGATCCCCGCTCGGTCGCGCGTTGACCAGCGGCCTCCGGTTGCGAGCCACCCAGCCGGTGATCCCCTGGCCGCCCTTCAGTGTCAGTTGCTGCATCAACTCGAAGTCGGTGCCGGTCGCAAACCGGCAGGTCAGGAGATTGGTGTTCTCGTCGTACAGGAACAGTGTGCAGGCTGAGAACGGAACGAGGCTCGTGAGCTTCGATGCGATCAGCGCCATCGTGTCCGACACGCCGAGGCTCGTGCCCATGGTCTGGGCGATCTGATAGAGCGCGTAGATCTCTCCGTGCGCGATCGCGATGTCGTTGAAGACGGACGACTTTCCGCGGTCGCTGCGTGTCGCCTGCGCAGTGGTCGCATCGACCGGGCCGCTCCGGCGTTCCTTTTCCTCGACCTCGCTCCGCACCTGTGGCAGTACGCGCACGAACGCCGCAACCGCACGCGGGTCGAGCGCCTTTCCGGCTTCCTGCTCGATGAGTGCAACGGCCGCCTCGAAGGTCATCGCCTCGTGGTACGGACGATTGGAGGTCAGCGCGTCGAAGTAGTCGACGAGGAACAGGACACGCGCGCCGAGCGGGATGTCCTCGCCCCTGAGGCCGCGCGGGTAACCGCGGCCATCCCACCGCTCGTGATGATTCTGAATGAGGGGCGCGACCGGGTACGGAAACGGTACAGCAGCGATTATGTCCGCACCGACCTGCGGATGTGCCTGTACCTTCTGAAACTCTTCGGCCGTCAGAGGACCAGGCTTCGAGAGGATATGCTCCGGGACCGCGAGCTTGCCGATGTCGTGCAACAGCGCCGCGGTTCGCACCGCCTGAGTTTCGGCGTCCGACATACCGAGCTCTCGAGCCACCGCCGTCGCGTAAAGCTGTACGCGGCGGATGTGGTTCTCGGCCGTGCCGTCCTTGGCATCGATCGCGCGCGCCAGCGCTTCGATCGTTGCCAGGTGCAGTTCGGCCAGCTGCTCGGCGCGCCGCTGCTCAGCCCTGAATCGGGCCTTGATGATGCGATACGCGCGTAGTCCGAAATAGAGCACTCCCCAGACTAGTGCCAGGCCTGCGAGCCAAAGCGACGGCTGGGGCATTACTGCTCCTAGCGGACGTCAGCAGGCAGCCAGATGATAGTGACTCGCGTTCTCATGTTCGTTCCCTCGGTTACGTGTTACGCCGCAGCAGATTCCGTTCACTACTCGATCAGGAGTACTTCCTCGACGTCATCCCAGATGGTGCTGTCTTCGCCGGAAGTGCTCCACACGATGTTGTCGTCGCCGGTGCTGGTGCTCCACACGATGTTGTCATCGGCACCCGTGCTCCAGACGATGTTGTCCTCGGCGTCACCAGCGGTGCTCCAGACGATGTTGTCGTCGCCGGTGCTGGTGCTCCACACGATGTTGTCGTCAGCGGAGGCTGTGCCCATGACGGTCCCATTGCGCTGCGATCCCCAGAGGACCTTCTGGCAGTTCGGCCCGCCGCAATCGTTGCCCCACACGATGTTCGTGACCGAGCCGGTGCTCCACACGATGTTGTCGTCGGCCCCGGTGCTCCAGACGATGTTGTCGTCGCCGGCGCCGGTGCTCCACACGATGTTGTCCTCGGCACCCGTGCTCCACACGATGTTGTCGTCGGCACCCGTGCTCCACACGATGTTGTCATCGGCACCCGTGCTCCAGACGATGTTGTCTTCGCCGGAAGTGCTCCACACGATGTTGTCGTCGGCACTGGTGCTCCACACGATGTTGTCATCGCTGGTCGTGCTCCACACGATGTTGTCGTCGAGTCTCGCACCCCACACCACTCGGTTGCCCGTCGGTGTCTTGGTCGAACCCCATCGCACGTTCGTGTTCCACGCGTTGCTGCCGGGAAGCGGCATGCCACCGGTCAGGCGATAGTTGCCCCAGATCAGGTGACGCGCCCACGGCGCCCATTCACCCTGGATGCTGTCGCCCATGCTGCCGAGGCCGTTCTGGGGTGACACAAAGAACTTCGCGAGCCGGATCGCGCCGCGCGCATTCAGGATTCCCGCACCCTGCGAGAGATAGCTGGTGCTGCCCTTCACCTGCGCGGTGTACTGCAGGATTGCTTTCACAGCGTTCGGCGTCAGCTTCGGGTTGGCCTCGAGCATCAGCGCCACGGTTCCCGCGACGACCGGGGCCGACATGCTCGTTCCGCTCAGGCTCAGGTACGGCTTGTAGCCAAGGTTCAGTCCGAGGAGGCCGGAGATGCGCATGCTCGGAAGCGTCTGATAGAGCAGGCTGCTCGCATCCGAAAGCGACTCGACACCCACGCCCGGCGCAACGATATCGGGCTTCGCGGAGAAGTCGATCCAGGTTGGACCATTCGAGCTGAACTTCGCGATGGTGTCGTTGCTCCGTTTGCTGGTCCCCTGCTCGCTCGACGCGCCGACCGTCAGCACCCAGGGTGCGTTGCCCGGTGCCGTGATCCCACCCGACTGCTTTCGACCGTAGGCGTCCTCTCCGAGGTTGCCAGCGGATGCGACGACCACGATGCCGGCGTCGACCGCGCGCTTGGCTGCGAGCGTCAGCGGGTCGTGCCAGTACGACTCGAACACACCGGAGGCCACAGAGATGTTGATGACGCGGATGTTGTAGGTCCCCT